>JALNZF010000006.1 GCA_023229435.1 Nitrospirota bacterium | reverse complement strand
AATGATAGAATGTTTCATGACCTGCCTCCTTGGTGTGGCTCTGTATTTGGGAACTGGGTTCCCAAGTATAACCCACGTTGCAAGGGGCAGGTCACTTGATTTTCAACTGTCAACCATTATGTCTATACCCTGTCCCCTGAACCCTGAATTTTTCATTCGTGGGCGCCATGCTCACCATTTTCGCCTTGACAGGCTTCTGCCCGATGAGTATTATGTTGTACCGTGCAGGCGCGAGCGAGCGCTGCTGCAAGTGATGCTTTAATAGAACAATTGTTGAAAGGAGTACACACCATGCCGTTTTATGAATATGTATGCGAGGGTTGCAACAAAGAGTTCGTGCTTTTGCAATCCATGACCGCAAAAGCTGAAGATACGGTCTGCCCCTACTGCAGCTCGAAAAAAGCCAGGAAGCTCATCTCCCAGTTTTCGTCGGTTGGCGGCAATAACGCGGTCTGCAGCACCGGGGGACATTCCTGGGGCGGAGGCTGAGGTTCCTGATCGATCCGCCGTGCGCGGATCAGAACACCTTACAAACCTGAGAGTCACTTGACTCTCAGGCTTTTTTATGTAAAACTGCCTTGCCACAACTGAATCGGCTCATTATGGCTTTTGTCTCCCTCAAAACATTCCTCCATCCCCGGTACTGGTATGCATGGCCGGTCCTGGCGCTCATGCTCATCATGAGTTGGATGCCTTCGCGCGTGCTCTGGGTCCTGGGCATCTGCCTCGGATCGATCGCGTCCTGGTTCCCCACTCACAATCGCCGCTTTGCCGAGCGCAACATCGAGTTGTGCTTCCCGAACTTGACCCTGCTTAAGCGTCGGCTGCTCATAAAGCGACATTTTCGTCTCAGCGGCTTCGCCATCCTCAGCCTCGGTGTATCCTGGTTCGCGCCACGGTGGAGGATCAAACGGTTCGTCACCATGCGAGGCCAGCAGTATCTGGATGAAGTCCTGGCAAGCGGTAAAAAGGTCATCGTGCTCGCGCCTCACTTCATCGGTCTGGACATAGGAGGGTTCCGTCTGGCTGCGGATAGAGACAAGAAGTACGTGACCATGTACCGCAAATCCAGGAATCCGTTGCTGGAGTACCTTTTTCATCGTCGCAGCAGGTTCGGCTCTATTTTCGTGGAACGAATGGCAAGCCTGAAACCGATCATCCGCGCCATCCGCGATGGGTGGATTTTTTACTACTTACCGGACCAGGATATGGGGGAGCGTGCAAGCGTCTTTGTCCCCTTCTTCGGCATACCCACGGCAACCGTGACGCTCTTGAGCCGCCTTGCGGAAAGTACGAATGCAGCCGTCCTCCCCTGTATCACCCGCATCCTTCCCGGAGGACGGGGGTACGAATTGCGCCTCTACCCGCCCCTTGAGAACTTTCCAACTACCGATCCAATGGCCGATACAGCGCATATGAACAAGGAAATCGAAAAATGGGTGCGCGAAATGCCGGAACAGTACCTGTGGTTCTATCGCCGCTTCAAGACCCGGCCGAACAACGAACCCTCTCTCTATGAATAAATGGCGTTTGATTGACTCGGGACCAAATCTCGGTGTGTATAACATGGCCGTTGATGAAGAACTGCTCGCCCGCGCGCAGGCGGGAGAACAGGTACCGGTTCTCCGTTTTTACACCTGGGAACCGGCCGCCGTCTCGATCGGCAGATTTCAGAAGATCGAAGGCGCGGTGAATGCCGAAATCTGTAAACAGCGCGGCATCGACATCGTGCGGCGCATCACCGGAGGCAGGGCCGTTCTCCATTGCAAGGAACTCACCTACAGCATCATTGCGCGCACGGACGATCCCCTCTTCCCCACGAATGTCCTCGGCGCCTACAAGCTCATCGCCGCCGGACTTCTCCAGGGGCTCAAGAACCTCGGCATCCCCGCGGAGATGGTCTCGCGTTCCAGCAGGCACGCGGCTCTCGTAAAGAAGGATGCTCGGGACCCCGCCTGTTTCTCCTCTCCTTCCTGGTACGAGATCCTCGTGCACAACAGGAAGATCATCGGCAGCGCCCAGCGCAGGCTGTCCGGCGCCTTTCTTCAACATGGCTCGATCCTCATGGACTACGATGCCGCGCTCGAAGCCGAGGTCATCCCCGGCGGCGGCAGCGGTAATGTCGTCACATCAATCAGGCAGGAACTCGGCAAGGATGTCTCTCTTGAAAAGGTGAAGGAAGCTTTGGTGAAAGGATTTTCAGAAGCGCTCGGAATAGAATTTACGACGTAGTTCACAGTTCTCTGTTCGCAAGGGCGATGGATAGAATTGCCGTACGAGCTATTTGATGTTTCTTCGCCTTGACTTCATAGAACATTGATTGTAAGATAAAAATGAAAATATTGAGGCTTTGAGGAGGTGCTTTCATTATGAATCTCGCGGTTAAAAAAATATCCATTCACCCGTATGTTATGAGGAAAAAAGGCGTCTGCGGCGGCAGAAGCATCATCCGCGGCACCAGAATACCGGTATGGTCTCTGATCCAGTGGTACAAACAGGGCATGACCATTGAAGACGTAATGCGTGAATTCCCCCAGCTCAAGCCCGCACAGGTGCATGATGCATTTTCCTATTACTACGACAATCGGAAAGAGATAGAAAAAGATATAACCGAGAACGAGATGGAGCCGCACGCAGTCGCGAGCTGACGATGGAGGAGAAAATATGGATCCAACGGTGCAGAACATTATGCTCGAAATGCGGCGGTCGCTAAAGGATCTTTATGGAGAATCGCTCGTCAGGATCATGCTTTTCGGCTCCCATTCTCGGGGCGATGCGTCACCGGGATCGGACATCGATGCTCTCATCGTGCTGAAGGGCGCTGTAAAACCGGGTGAAGAGATTGCGCGCACGGGCGGAATCGCTTCGGAGCTGTCACTTAAACATGATGTCGTCATATCCTGCACCTTTGTTTCTGCGGAACGGTATGAGACAGAGCAGAGCCCGCTGCTCATCAATGTACGGCGCGAAGGAGTGGCGGTATGACCCCCGATCAGGCGGCGCTCATCCGGAAGGCGCAGGAAAGCCTTGAGGCCGCCCGGCTGCTTGCCGGCAAGGGGTTCACCAGCTTTGCGGCATCGCGCGCATATTATGCGATGTTTTATGCTACCGAAGCGCTCTTGCTCGGCGAAGGGCCCACGTATTCGAAGCATTCAGCCGTGATCGCGGCGTTCGGGCAACTGTTCGCGAAGACGGGCCGTGTCCCGAAGGAGTACCACCGCTACCTAATTGAAGCCGAAGGCATCCGCAATGTCGGCGACTACGATATTCATTCCAGCCTTACCGCGGAGGAAGTCGATCGGCATATGGATCGGGCGCGACAATTTCTTGAAATGGCAGAGCGTTTTCTGGGACAGGTTTGACCTGATTGAATGAGAGAGTCCGCCTTATGCGTCCCCTGTCCGGTGGACAAGGAATGGCGCTGGATAGAATCGAATCATTGCTGAGGTGGATCCGCGGACAGGTCTTGAAATATAAGGGGCTGTCTTTTCAAGACCCCAACTATCATCGAGTTTGGCCATCATGCCGCGATCATTGAAGAGATCTCGGATACGTCTGCCGGTATGGTCATGCACGAAACATCCATCGGCGGCAGCCCAATTAGCGCTATGCTGCAGGAAGAACAGTTGCCGAGGATCTGTTAAGACATTTACTATTAGCATTACGTTAACATGTACTTCCTGAAGTCGTTATCGGGGCTATTCTTTGAAACTCATCAAGATACAACCTGAATTTGTTAACAGCTACCCCCGTTCCTATTGGACATGGTTGACATTGCCGTGAATCAATCGTATATTCGTTCGAAATACTATGAATGGTGCGGTGCCCCAGAGCTAGGTTGTCAGGTTATATA
This sequence comes from Nitrospirota bacterium, assembly GCA_023229435.1. Classification (NCBI taxonomy): domain Bacteria; kingdom Pseudomonadati; phylum Nitrospirota; species Nitrospirota bacterium. Next base: position 185,683 of record JALNZF010000006.1, on the reverse strand, counting down.
GGAGGTAACATGAAAAATAAAGGCGTCATCATAATTCTCGTGGGACTTGGCATTTTATTCATAAGTTTTTTCTTTTCATCTGGTTATCACGCTGGACTGAATATTATAGGCAATATATTCCGCATGGAAATCGTTTTCAGAGATACGTATAGTATTGATGCGGCTGGTAATCTTATTTCACGAATTGCTATTCCACTGAAATATCCACTTTCTTTTTCGGGCTTGCTTATTCTAAGCGGAACAGGCATTGTATTGGTAGCCAAAAACAAAGGAACGAATTGAATAGGCTGCTAAAGCATTTGCCGCTTCCGGGTTTAGTGTGGGATACCCCAATATGTTGAGATCACCTGTTTTCGCACAGTAGTGCATAACCAACGGAGAATTCAGGGCTTTCCCTTTTAACTGCCGGGGGTTATGATCTTTCCCCTATGCTATATTTTGGTGCTACCCACACTCGTTCCGGAAGGACCCTTAATTACTAAAGTTTCCTCCGCAACACCTCCCTCGCCGCCACAACACCGGATATCGACGCCTGGATCAACCCGCGGGTCACTCCCGCCCCATCTCCAACAGCGAAGAGGTTCTTCACTTCCGTTTCAAGACGCGGCGTGAGTTTCAACTTCATGGAATAGAACTTCACTTCAACACCGTAGAGCAGGGTATCACCCGAGTTCACGCCCGGCGCAATATTGTCAAGCGCCTCGAGCATCTCGGTGATGTTATGAAGATGTCGGTACGGCAGGATAAAGCTCAGGTCACCGGGCGTGGCATCTTCGAGCGTGGGTCGGACCGAACCTTCCGCGATGCGTTCAGGCGTTGACCTTCTTCCCATCTTGAGGTCGCCGAGCCGCTGGACGATGACACCTCCGCCCAGCAGGTTCGCAAGACCGGCGATATATTTGGCATAGGCTATCGGCTCATCAAAAGGCTTCGTGAAATCAGTGCTCACAAGCAGGGCAAAGTTGGTGTTGTCCGTGGTCCTGTTCCGGTAGCTGTGGCCGTTCACGCTGTAAATGCCCTCGCTGTATTCCTTCACCACCTCGCCGTAGGGATTCATGCAGAACGTCCGCACGCGGTCGCGAAATCTTCTGGAGTAATAGATGAACTTTCCTTCATACGCCACATCGGTAATGTCTTTCATGATGGGGGCAGGAAGCTCGACTCGCACCCCGATGTCCACCGGATTTTTTTGGACCGATAACCCAAGTCGCTTCGCCTCTCCCGAGAGCCAGGTGGACCCTTCCCTGCCGGCCGCCGCAATGACATAGGTTGCATCGAACGCATTCCCATCCTCTGTCGTGACGCCGGTCACTTCCCCGTTCCTGGTCTTGATCTGCTCCACCGGGACTTCAAAAATGATGTCGATCTTGCCGGTGAGATGTTCCCTGATCCTGCTCAGGACTTCCTTGCAGAGGTCGGTGCCGATATGCCTGATGCGCGCGGGGATGAGCTCAAGGTTGTATCCCGCGGCTTTTTTCTTGAGACGGGACAGGGCGGCATTGTCCTCGCCGTGCACCGCTCCTCCGGCGCCAAAGGACAGATAGACAGCGTCGACGTAGTCGATGAAGGTAGAGAGGTCTTCAGCAGAAAGGTAGTCCTTCAGCCAGCCGCCGAATTCAGGAGTGAGCGTAAGCTTGCCGTCGCTGTACGCGCCTGCGCCGCCCCAGCCGCACAGGATGCTACAAAGACTGCACTGCACGCAGGGGCTGTCGGATTCGACCATGGGGCAGGCACGCTGCTTAATATCGCTGCCCTTCTCGATCATAAGAACTTTGAGATCGGAGTTTTTGACGAGTTCGAGCGCCGCGAAGATGCCTGCGGGCCCGGTGCCGATGATGATGACGTCGTAGGAGGTGGGCATAGGATAAAAGTTAAAAGTTCAAAGTTCCCCCGACAGGACCATTCGAGGGCAGGCTGCGTTCAAAGTTCAAATGCATTTCATATACCATTCATGTTCTTTTCTCTATTAGAATTGTATCGTAATCTCGGTATTAGTCAAGCCCCGGGCGGAACTGAAATGGCGGATCGCCGCTGATCCGTGGCGGCTATCCAGCTCTGGAGGGCGGACTTTTCGTGAGCGGTTTTGTCTTAGACCTACGGGCTGCTCACCCTTCTTCGGTTATGAGCGGTTCGATCTGAAGCCGACGACCATGCACTACCGTTGTAATCAAAACCATTCCGCGGTCCGCAGCATAGCGATAAATGACACGATAATTATCAACGATTAGTTCTCGGTGGGGAAGATATGGAAATTCGGGGATGTGCCGTCCGGATTCCGGACTGTGACGCAGGCGGGTGTGAACCGCGTGCGATGTAGTCGTAAATACCTTCCAGGTCAGCAATAGCAACCTCGCCCCATATTAGTTCTGCCATTTTTCGACAGCCTTGTTAGGGTTTCTTCATGGGTGAGAGTATTACCGGCCTTGATTGCGGCATCTCCTGCTTCGATCTTTTGCAGCAAATAGAGGCGATACATCACATCCTCAATATCGACGGTATCGGGTAGTTCTTTGATGAGCGTTTCCAGCTTTTCCTTTGTAACGTTCATGGATTATCCTCCAAATGAAGACCTTGTTAGGCGGGAATCAAGTCAGCTACCAACGGCTTTTCCTTGGTTAATCGGCTTACTCCCATTACCGTGAACCCGAGAACATTGCCCTACTCGTCCACCCGTTCCATAACCGCATCGTTATTCGTTTCTTTCATATATCCGGCTTTATCAGAGAAGAGAACCTCCAAAAAATCACCTTCCGCGTCATACCATATTTTTATCTGTTGGGCCATGGCTGTTCCCCTCAAGCGGCGCTATGCTTCATGGTCCTTGGTTTTGCGCGCTTCAGATGCAGTTTCCGGTCTTTCAAGTATTTTTCCGACTCTTCGCGTATTCTTGCCACCCGCTGATCAGCGCTGAGGTCCTTTTCTTCTTCGTATATTTTTTCCATGATTTCGTGTATTTCCTTAAGCGCCTTCGGTCTTTTCATAAGTCAGCCACCTCCTCCGGAGAGCATATTTCAATATCGCGATACCCGAGCAGTCTGTTGACGCCGTTACCATCGTACGCGTCTTTAATTTTACCTTGTTGACTTGGCCCTGTGAGATTCCTCATAACTTTCCAACAAGGCGCCGATATCTTTTCCTATATTGAATTCAATCCGAAGCTACTTTACGATGGAATAACTTCCGTCGGGGTTGGCCTTCAGTTTCCCCTTCAGAATTTTTGCGGCCTCTTCCCGTCCTCGTGCATAGTATTCCTGTTTTTCCTCAAAGCACATGTCCTTAACGTCGTTATACACCGCATCTTTCCATTCCCAGACCTCGGCAAGGGCCTTCGAAACAGGGGCGGTCTTTTCAATCGTTTTCATAGACAACCTCCATGGGATTCGCCAAAACCAGCGGGTAGAAATAACCCTCTCTCTCATTCACTATTTTAACACTAATCTGCTTCTGAATGTTAGCAAGATGTTTAAAATTCCAGGACAAAAGCACGTCCACTTGATTGCTGGTGGCGATCGCTATATGCTGCGCATCTTCCAGCTTCTTTTCTGGAATGACTTTTTCTCGGATATAGGCCGCGGCAAGATCTTCGACAGCCTTGTCAATTGCGAAAATTCTTAGGGAATATTTCTCAATGACTTCGAGGAGCTGTTTCTTTTTCTCCACGTTTTTCGTCTTTTCTATTTCGGCAATGACGACATCGGAGATGTAGGTGATGTATTTGCCGGTTTTGACATAGTTGTCAAAAAAATCCTCAGTGATTCTTCTGAACTCAGGGGCGTCGTCGACAAAAAGGAAATTGATGACTGATGTATCGAGGTATATTTTCAGCTTTTTCATTTCACCAAGCCCTCCCCAAAATGGCCTTGCCTTTATCAGCTGCAGGAACACATGTCATAGTCAGCTCGAGCCTTGCCCCGTTGCTCCTCTTCTATAATGATCCGGCCAACTTCCCAGTAGGACGCGACCATTGCCGCATTGACAGCCTGCCATGCGCGGGATCGCGCCTGGGTCAGAACGTTCTTGATGCGCCCATAGACGTGGTCGAGGCTCTCGTGATCTTGTGCAATGTCGGTCATAAAGTGACTCTACCAACTTTCCTTATGAAACAACCGCTGAAGCTGGAATACAGGGGTGATTATGTTGGGTTTCACTGAGTTCAACCCAACCTACTGGCTGACCTATTCTTCCGCCAACGCTTCCAAAGGTTCTACCATGCCATTTTTTACGGGATCAAGTTCCAACTGTCGCATGATCCATGCCTCTCGCTTTTTAGGATCCTCACTGATGGCCTTCTCTATTGCAAGCGTCTCGTGATATTCCTGTGCCGCAGCAGTCATCGTCCATTTTACGGTTCCGGCGAGACCAAGTTTTTCAACTTCTTCGCGAATATGCTGAAGGTCAACCTCGAAAAACTCCTTGCGATAGTTGACTTTATTCATTTGTTTCAAGAGAAAATGCCGGTGCAGTTGGAGCTCTAATGCCGGAGCATTCTCACTGAAGATAAGCGCGTGGACATCGAATTCAAAGGGAACGCTTGAGTCCCCGAGTTCACGTATTCGGTCCTGAGGTTCAAGTCTTCGGGTCAAACCGATTTTATATACATGCTCACCAAATGATCCGATATTCGAGATAATGTACACGTGGCCGCGCTTTGTCTGCTGTGCCATGGATAGCGCACGTTGATTTCGTTCTTCCGCCTGCTTTAGCTTCTCGGTAAGTTCCTGCAGTTGCAGTTCATACTTGGCCTTCTGTTCGGCACCTGCCTGATCGAACTGCTTTTGGGCCTTTTCCATTGCCTTATGAAGCATTTCTTCGTCTTTGGCGGCTTCACGCATGGCACGCTCGTATTCACGACGCGCTTTTTCCTCCTCGCGAATCTGTTCTTTGATCCGACGCTGCTCTTCTCGGTCTTCCAGTTTAAGCTGCTGTGCAATAGCAGCCCATTTCAATTCTTCAAGCCGTGAATTCATGTATTCTTCGGTGACTCTTGCATCCCTGAAAGCCTTCCCATTGAAGTTTACCAGCGTGAAGGCGTCGCGGAATTCCTGATCCAATTTTCCAGCATTATCATTCTTGACCCGCGACAGAATGGAGTCCACTTTCCCATTGAATGCGTCTGTTACGAAGTTGATGGCGGTTTCTCGCCTATTTTGCTCGACGTAGTCACAGGTAGCCGCAGTGCCGTTGCGGATCATTAGCTTTGAACGTTCCCTTGCTTTCTTAAGTTCTTCTCCTGCCTGTGCGTACCCGAACTCCTCGGCCAAATCATCAAGCAAGCTATGTCCTGGTACGATGTATTGGTCGCCATACCCTTCTATAAGATTTTTCATCGCCTTGACTGTCTGCTCGTAAAGAGACGCATTTTTCATGGCCTCATAAGCACTTCCGGCGATTTCCTCTGCCCTCTTATTGGCCGCGTCTACAATGGTCCCGGCCTGGACGGTCGCAGAATTAAGGGTAGCCTTGGCTTCCTCTTTAAGTTCCTTCGACTGTTGTTTCGCTTCTGATGTTATCGTGTTGACCTCATTATTGGCATTTGCCAGCAACGTGGATGCTTCTTGTTGAGCACCGGCGGTCAGAGTAGCTGCATCTGTGGTTGCTTTATCCATGACCGCCTGTGCTGTTTTGATCAGTTCCTGCGCTCTTGCGTCAGCATCGGCAACTACAGCCCACTTGGACAGACGTTTATTGTCAGACTCCAAAGCCGTGGCGCGTGCAGCCCACTGTTTGCTTTCCTTATCGTACTTGTTTTTTAATTCGCGTAATTCAGTGTCACGTTGAGTCGCACTCTTTCTCAGCTTCAACAGCTGGAAACCGAGGAAGATAACGGCGGCTATTGCCGTGATTAGAAGTAATTGAAAATCTGTCATAAGCCTGAATCCCCTTTAACTGGTACTATTGATAATGCCTGATAGCAATCAAATCCACCCCTTTTCAGAAATCTTTTCATAAATTGGCAGCTTACTTTTGAGTGATTTAGCAACTCCATCCAGCCCCGGGAACAAGCTCTCGTGGCTAATATTCATGCGATATAGTTTTTCAAGCGCCTTTTTATATTCTGCCGGATCTTTCATTTTAATCACGAATTTAATGATATTCTCTTTTTTGTGCCATTCAGGTAAAGCCTTTAAATTTTTTTCAAAAGGGATAGAAACATTCCCGGGACAGAGAAAAACCCCCTGCTGAATAATGAGCCGCCTGTTAAGTGAGAGTGCATTTTCTAGGAATACGAATTTAGCAGCGTTTTTCATATATAACCGTTTAAAGCTATTTTCGTCTCTTTTTTCATTGCGCATCTTTATGCGCACTTTCCCGACACGTTTCTCTGCCTGTTTACGACACCATTTGCTATTTATACACCATACAACAGGGTCTTTACAATCTGTGTCTTTTCGTTTGAAGCCTGCCTCCAAACTGAAGAAAAGAGCAATGAAAGGTGAATAATTAAAATCTAAAAGGCGCGTAGGTGCGCCATGATGTTGCATGACGGAGAGACAGTAGAGTGTATCGGATATTACGAGTTCTTTGTTCTCCCCATGATAGCGACGTTGGAAATCTTTAATCAAGGTACTTTCTATATCAGCCATCTTTCGCTTTGTATCTAAGCAGTAATCTTCACATGCACGCTCAAACGTTGTCTTTAAGGACAAGTCAGAGAACTGCCCGCGAAAAACCCATTGTCGGGCAGGATTCTCCTCTAACTTTTCTATCTTTTTGAGAAAGTTGGCCCAGGTATTAATCGGCTCTTCATAAAAGTCAGGCATGGATATTCCTTTCAATGCTTTGATTGTAATTCAATCTCTTAGCAGACGATATCCCACGCCGTACAGGAAGAGCGTGCGGGGAACCCGTTTACGCTCTCGCCTCCACAATCTTTATTTCCTCCTCCGTCAAACCGTACAACTCATACACCAACTGATCAATCTGTTGATCGGTGGCGTCGATCTGGCGCTGGAGAGCGGTCTTTTCGTGGTTAGTTTTCGCATCAGGCAGTTGTTTGTTGAGCGATAGCATTTGGGCGACTAGTGACACCATTTTGTCGTGGCTGGCTTTGTTGGTTGGATCGGTGAAGTTGACGGTGCGTATAGGAAGCCGCTCTATATATTGCCTGTTGTACGCATAATATCCCCCGCTAAATTGGCTGCTGTATGATTTTAAAAAAACATCAAGTAGTTTTGAGTTAAGCAAACCTAAAACATATTGCATGGAATATTCGCTATCTTTTAGCGTGATTCCGTAGCCGCCACCACCACCGCCACCACTTCCAACAAAATAGTAATAATCGTTTGCGTCTAAAGTAAACGATGCCTTACTGGCAATACTGGGGGTCAGTATTTTGGCCTGTTCCATCTCACTGAGGTTCTGTGAACGACCGAACGCATACCATTTATCATGTTTCCATTTTCCACGCTCTCGCGCTTCGAGCGTTGACCGGTTTGTCTTTAAATAGTCCCATGCCGCCGGATATTTATCTGAAAGCTCCTTTGTGGTTAGCAAGATAGCTTTCCCTTCTACAAGCCTATACGGAAACAATATCGATTTCGTCAATTCATTAACATGATAACGTCGAATGTTCACTGATCCTTTGCAAAGTGGATGCATCAGTTCACGTTCGATACGATGTTCTTGTTGAGTAGCTTCAGAAAAATAGCGACCGCGTCCAACATCTGATAGAATAAATACGGGATCGGCGCCCGTTACCAAACCTTGGAAGATTCTATCTGCCACATTTTTTAACTTCACAGGCATTTTGTTCAACTTCTCAAAAAGATCTGCACCGCTGCCGACTGTAAAGTTCCACTCAGACGCAGTAACATGTTTTGAAGGTATATCCCCTTCGGTACTCCTACCTTCAGCACGCCAGCTGTTAAGATCATCAACTTTAATGAATTTGCACTCAGAACAGCCCGCCTTGTCAAGGAACAAGAGGCAAGTATACGTTGTCGCTCCTGCGAAAACCTGCTGATTATCGAAATGAACAACTTGCGCGAGATGCTTTCCTTTAGCAATGATAGAACGTAAGGCTTCGCCATATTGTGCATTGAAGAACTTGTGAGGTAAAATGAAGCCTAGTCGGCCAACTTTACTCAAGAGTCTCAGCCCTTTTTCAACAAAGACAACATAAATATCGTAGCTGCCTGTTGCAGCAGCTTGGTAAAGGTCTTTATAAAGTTCGACCTCGACGGGTGCCCACTCCTTCATCGTCTGTATCCGGATATATGGCGGATTTCCAATAATTGCATCGAAACCGCCAGCATCCATTATTTTTGTATATTCTGTTTCCCAGTCAAAGGCATTGATGCGTACAATTTCATCTTTGTCCGGTTGAATCGTCAGCTGCTTATTATAGTCGTGCCCGATAAGCGAGTTGCCGCACTTGATATTGTCGCCAAGGTCGGGCAGAGCGCGTTCATGGAACATGCGGAGCTGGCTCTTAAGGGTCTGGTTGTTCTCGCCTTCGAGAACTTTGAGAAGGAGAGACAACTTCGTCACTTCCACGGCCTGCGAGTCGATGTCGACGCCGTAGATGTTGTTCAGCAAGATACGTTTCCTTTCGGCGGTGGTCAGACGATAATCACCGCCCTGGGCCTGATACAGCGTCGGGTTCTTGCTCGTGGCCCACTTCTTTGGATCGTCATTCACATACCAATCGCGGTGCCAGTCGAGGAGGTATTGGTATGCGCCAAGAAGGAATGAACCAGACCCGCAGGCAGGGTCGAGGATTTTCAGCTTCGATGCTTCTTTGGGTGTTATCTTATTTCCCCCTTTGGCAAAGGGGGATTGAGGGGGATTTTCCACCGACGAATCAAATCCCCCCGTGCCCCCCTTTTTCAAAGGGGGGTTGGTCAATAATGCGCCCACAGTGTTCCTGACAATATAGTCCACGATGTACTTCGGCGTGTAATAGACACCACCGGCTTTCCTGACCTCGGGTTTCTCCTCGACAACAGCACGATGCCCATCAGTCAAACGAATGACCTTCCCGAGGAACTGCTCATAGACCTGGCCGAGGATGTCGGCGGAGAGGACGGAAAATTCATAAGGGCTTTCGGGATAGTAGAGACGGTTGATGATGTCTTTTAATGGTTTGTCGTCGATGGAAATGTTCGGGGTGAGTTTGTCCGGCTCTTCGTGCCGGTCTTTTTCCCGCTGGAAATGGAACAGACCGGAATTGTACCGATCATCCGCCTGGCTGAAGAGCTGGACAAGCCGCTTGTAAACATTCGTGCCGTTCAGCTGGGTCTGGAGCCTTCCGTATTCCTCAATGCCCCGGTCCTCGCAGATGCGCAGGAACACAATGCGGTCGATGGTGCGCTGGACCGCGAAATTCAACTCCCGCTGGGTAAGGTCGGCATTTCGGAGAGCGATGTTCCGGGCGAGCATGTCGCGCCAATCTTCGATCTCTTTCAGAAATGCGTCATCCACCGTTGCAGTGCCCTTCTTGAGCCTGCTCTTCTCGGCGTACTTGTCAAAAGAGCCCCTGAGCACCGCCTCGCGCGAGAACACGGAAAAGATGAGGTCCCATTGCTTTTCGTATTCTTTGTAAGTAAAGTAATGGATGCGTGCGTTGGAGGCTTTATCGGTTTTGTCTGGCTTGATGCGCGTGTCGTAGATCGCGAACTCTTCGAAGTCACACAGGATGCTTAAGGGAAGTTTGGCCGACCAGGCATAGCGGCGAAGCTGAAAGGCGGGCGGAATTTCTTCTTTGATGTAGATCGACGGTTTCTTTGCTTCGAGGAAAAACTTCCTCGTACCGCCGATGCGAAAGCAATAGTCCGGGGCCTTGGTGTCCGCGCCGACCTTGATGGAGTCTTCGTGGATAACGTCCTTATACGCCTCGGCATAGCCTTGGCTGTTGTTCATGTCCCAGCCGAGGGCCGAGAAAAAGGGATCGAGAAACTCCTGCCGGAGCTGCATTTCATTATACTGCCCGGACTTGTAGGCCTCACGGTTCCGTTCGAAGCGTTCCACCAGATCAAGGATTTCCTTGGGCGCTGCCATGCGGCCTCCGATGAAGAGTAATCGCGTACAGCTTTCAACCGTTCATAGAATATCATCAAACGGGGCCAAAGACAAGCGAAGGATGAGGTGGTTTAAGAACGAACGCGGACAGGCGCCGGGCTCATTCAGATCGAAAGAAGTTTGCGTTCTCCATTCAGACACCGTTGCGCAAGCAGCAGAAGTTTCAGGTAATAACTGTCAATACTGGGGACAAAATCGTCCGTGGTCACGCGCACCCGCTCTTCCCGCGCTCCAGTCCTGTACAGGGCGCCCTCCGCGCTCGATCGGTTACCGGAGAAAAGCTCGATCCCCTGCTCAAGGTCCATCTCAAGCACGCTGTCTACTTCTTCCTTCTGGAGGACAAGCGCCTCAGGCCGGACATGACGCATAAGTATAAACACATCCTGGATTTCGTATTCAATCACTCCGGGAGTAGAACAGTACACAAACACCCTGCGGCCGACAGGCAGTAAATCCGTGAAACGCGCTTCAAGACCAAGTTCCTCCCTGATCTCCCGCGGACCGGCGACCGTTGCATCCTCGCCTGCAGCGTAGTGCCCACCAACGCTTACATCAAATTGCCGGGCGCTATCTTTTTCTGTGCTGACCGCTTCTGAAAGAGCGCTTGTCCCCCGCCGTCTTGCAAAGAGATGATGAGACAATGAAAAGCCCCGTGCCACGCGCCGATCCGGTGCGCCTCATCGCGTGAAATGATTTCGCCGGTCTTGCGGCCGGTGCAGTCCAAAACGTCAAAATATTCCATCCTGACGGCCCCCTCCTCAGCATCACAAACAATGGAATTGATTATACGACACTCTGTTTTCCCCCGCAAGGGGCTGATATTTTCATGGTATCTGCACTCTGTGTGCTGCGACGGGTTACATGTACGGCGGTCACGGAGACTGCGAAAAACGGCACTCCAGTTGCGGGACATGGGGCGGAGAAATGAGAACAGTATCCGGCGGGACTTTTACTTACCTGTCGAGCTTGATGATCCCTTTTGAGATCGCATATTTGACGAGCGCGGTGCGGGAATGGATGCCGAGTTTCTCTGAAATGTTCGTCTGGTGGGCAATGACCGTCTTGGCGCTGATATTCAGAAGGTTGGCGATCTCCTTGTGGCTGTAGCCCTCGGCGATCAGTTTGATCACCTGTTTTTCCCGGTCGGTGAGCTTTTCGTAAAGGTCCTCTCCCCCAACGGGTTCCTTGTGCTTGCCGAGATAACCATCGACCACTTCCGACGCTATCGAGGAGAACAGGTAGAATTCCCCTCTGTTCACCGCCCGGATCGCATTGAGCAGATCACTGCCGACCGCCTTCTTCAGCATATATCCGCAGACGCCTGCCTTCAGAAAGCGGGAGATGTACTCCTTGTCATCGTATTGAGTAAGGACGATTATCTTTATGTTCGGATCTGTTTTCTTCAGTTCAACAGTCGCCTCAAGGCCGCCCAGTTTGGGCATGGAGATGTCCATCAGGACGATGTCAGGTTTCAATTTATGAACGCGCTCGATGGCCTCGATTCCGTCGGACGCCTCGCCGACCACCTCGATGTCATCGCACATCCTGAGAAACGCGGCGATCCCTTCCCGCACGAGTGAGTGGTCATCCGCGATCAACACGCGTATCTTAGGCATGCTGCACCTTTTCCGTCAGGGGAATTTCCATACAGACCCTGGTCCCCTCGCCCGGCATCGAGTAAACCATCAAACGTCCGTCAAGCAGCGAGGCCCGCTCCTTCATCCCGATGATTCCCAGGCCTTTGGCGTTTTCAATAGGACGGCTCATTAAAGAATCGACGTCGAACCCGTCTCCGTCGTCCTCCACGGTAATGTGGACCGCGTGCTCTTTCGCGTCCAAAACAACGAAAACATTTTCCGCATTTGCATGGCGCGAGGCGTTGATAATCGCCTCCTGAAGTATCCTGAAAAGCGTGATTTCCACCGCCGGAGGCAGCCTTTTGGTGAGCGGGGATTCAATGTCCAAATAATAATGGATGCCCTTTTCCTGAAGGTGGGTAGCCAGCAGCCACGTTATGGCGGCATCCAGTCCGAGGTCATCAAGGATCGTGGGCCTCAGGTCCTTGATAACGGTATGAATATTGTCGATGGTTTCCAGCGCGATCTTTCTCATTTCATCGATTTGTTCCACGGTGATCTGTTCCGGATGCACTCTGCAGATGTCCATTTTTATTAAAAAGGCCGAGGTGTCCTGCAGTATCGTATCATGCAGATCTCGGGCTATCCGTCTGCGCTCATCTTCCTGGGAGGTAATGACCTTTTTCAGCAAATGCTCAATTTTCTTCCCGCTCTCCCGTATCTGCTGGGTCCTCGTCGCTACGCGGTTTTCCAGCTCCAGATTTTGCGTTTTAATGCTCTCCAGCGAAGCGGCGAGCCTGCTTCTCATATCATCAAAGCTTCTGCTGAGCTGCAATATTTCATCGCTTCCGAGATCTCCTACCGGCGTTGAAAGATCTCCCGCGGCTATTTTATTGGAGGATGCTATCAACGATCGCAGCGGCCGGACAACGTTGAGGCTCGCGCCGATCGAGAAAAAAGCCGACACGCCGATAAAGATCAGGACGAGCAAAACGAATTTTTTTTCCAGGCCGCTTGCCGGGCCGAAGATATCCTGCTCCGCCTCGCCGACGATGACGCCCCACTTGGCCACACTCAGCGGAACAAAGGCAAGACGGTCAACCGGCCTCTTTACCGCGTCAGGATGGGAATAGCCGTGCCGGCATGGCAGGATCCCTTCCTTGCCATCCATGATCATCTTCCCCAGATTGCCATCATGGGCATGGTGCTGAAACACGCGCGACGGAACATCCGATGCAACCACGGTCTCATTTGCGTCAATGATCTCCACATAACTATTTGTCTCAACCTTGCCGCTCTGCAGGAGCTCATTCAAAAAACGCTCCGTCGGACTGAGAATGCCGCCGGCGATCCCGTTGATCCTGCCTTCGCTGTCCCTCAGGGGCGTCATCATGAAAATGACCTTTTTATTGATCGGCTCGATCGTGTAGACGTTGGAGATGACCGGTTTCCCGGTCCGGAGCACCTCATTCACGTAGGTGATGTAGGTAAGATTCGAAAAATAGTCAACGTGCGGCGGATAGGTCAGCAGTTCATTGCCGTGCTTGTCAAGAAGAAATACGCCTTCCGTAAAAAGCGAATATTTATACACGGTTTCGAGCATCCGCTTCTCGTGCTGCCAATCACGTTTATTCGGATCAATGGTGCCCGAGAGCGAGATGTCTTTGAGCCGGTAGAGATTATTATTCAGAAAAACTTCGACGTAGTTCGAGATGATCCTGGCAAGGGCAAGCCTGTTCTGCAGTGATCGTTGGATGCTCTCATGGACCGCGTAGTAGCTTACGATCCCGAGGGTGGCCGAAATAATAATGACATTGAGCAGTACCGCTATGATTAATTTTTTCTGCATTGGCCCTAAAATACATCAACGGACTGCTTCTGTCAACAACGTATCTTCGCTCGTTACGCGGCGGGGGAGAGGATTGATAAACGGCATTGCAAGAGCTATCCCGTATGCTTTCCGGAATTATTTGCCTGCTCTATCTGACTTTTGTGGGCATATCCCGTGAAGATGCTCTTGTTCAGAGGAAAGACCTCGGGGCTGAACATGGAATCGTAGATGTGCCAGATGCCTACGAGAAGGAATATCAGCATGGCCTCGTTGGTGTGGACCACCTTTGCGGCCGGAATGAACTGTCCGGGAAGGTATTTTGTCGTGACGACCGGGAACCAAAGGATGAATCCCGTGAGGATCTGCTGAATGCCGCCCAGGAGGATGAGCCAATAGATGAATTTTTCCTTGTAGCTGTATCTGCCGCCTCTTGCCGGCTGTTCTGCCATGCCCAGGTAATATCTGACATTGTGTACGGCATCCTGGGCATCCTTGAAAGAAACCAGCATGGAAGTGTCCCATTGCTCAAAAATGATGCCGATGACGTTTACCAGAATATGCTGGAACGTGAGCACCGTGAACAATACCGCGGCGAGATGGTGGAGCACTCTCGTCGTGTCGATCCCTCCCAGAGCAAGAATGATGGACTGTGAGATTCCCAGGGTGTAAAACTTCTGAGAAAGACCGGTTGCCGCCAGAACGACAAAAAGCAGGATGAGCGCCAGGTGCTCGATGATCCGGTAGACGCTGAACCTCCTGATGTTTTCCCTCTCGTCCGACATTTCTGGTGACATCATAGGAATCACTCCTTACCTGTTCACGAGGTATCGCCAGATGTGCAGAAAGATCTGGAAAAGCAGGCCGATCACCATGAGCGGCATCATGATCCTGAAGAACTGCTCGGCGATAAAAACCAGAGGCGCGTTCGTGAAGCTCGGCTTGTAGTGGGAAATCCACGCATCGGGAAAGTTCTCGCTCGCGTTGCTGTGGCATTGCAGACACCTTTTCTGCAAAGTCTTTTTGAACGTCTGCACGCCGATGCCTGAAACGCTGGCAATGTCGTGCGTTCCGTGGCAGTCCGTGCAGACGGCCATCGGACGATCGGGCTGGTAGCGCTTCTGTCCGTCGTTCTGCTCGTTCCGATAGAAACCGATCGTCACCCCGTGAAAATCGGCCAGGTAGGTCTTGACCACGTCGGTGGACAGCCCGTATTTTCCCATGATCGTCTCATTGGAATGGCATTTGCTGCAGGTGCCGGGCAGGGTTTCACGGAAGTCCGACGATGAGGCGTCCTTGATGCTGTGGGAGGTGTGGCAGTCAATGCAGGTCGGGACGTCTTTATTGTTCTCTTTTAACAGAGCGCCGCCGTGGACGCTCTGCGCGTACACCTCGTAGACCTTGCTATGGCATGTCTTGCATTTTTGCACGATCCCGAGCCGGTTGCTGCCGAGCGATGAAACGGCATGCCCGCCGTGGCAATCAATGCAGGTGGGCGCCTCCAGCTTCCCCACGCTGAGCATTGCGTAGTGGATGCCTTCAGACGCCTTGGAATACATGTCATAATGGCATCGTCTGCAGATCTCGGACAACGAGAGCCGGTATTGGCGCTCGGACCTGAACCGCATGCGCGGGTGATCATCAGCGGAGAATCCGAAGTGGCAGTCCGAACAGCCGACATTTTTGTGCGGCGATTCCCGCAACTCGGCTACCTTGACACGGACCGAAAGGGTCTCCCCGCTTTTGAAGGTCATGTGTTTCTCGGAGGCGTGACAACGGAGGCAGTACTGCTCCTCGGACTTCGATACGTTGCCCCCGGCAATGTGAGTAACGGCATGGGCACTGTGGCAATTGGTGCACACCACCGCCTCTCCCGCCCCTTCTTTCTTAAAGAGGGCCTCATGGATGGCCCGGGACTTGAGTGTCTCTACGGCATGGCAGTCCCGGCATCCATGGGACTCTTTTATCCTGAATTGAAGCTTGTTTCTGAAGGCACGATCGGGATGGCGTTGGTCGGTGAACTCCTTGTGGCACGCGGTGCATTGGAGCGACCGGTGGACCGACAGGGCAAGGGTGTTTGCGTCCACATAGGTCGAGATGAAGTCCCCGTCCGGGAATTTTTTTACCGATCCATGCTCTCCGTGGCATTTGAGGCATCGCTTGTTTTCCTGGTCATCTGCAATGCCCTGACCGTAGGACGATGAGGCGGGAAGTGCCAGACTGACAATCAGCACGACCCCTATCATACACGCCGTAAGTCTCATGCCATCCTTTCCAAAAGGAATACGATCTCCTCTTGATTAGTGCGTACCCCTGTACTCGGGAAGCTCGCGCATCACCGGGAACCTGTTCACGATCCACCTGAAGACAAGCACATGGAGCGTGACCATCGCCATGACCATGGTGATCTCGGTCCACGGCGGAATGATGTGATGCAGATGGTCAGGCAGGTTCCAGTTGTATGCGATCAGGTTGATATTGACCCTGTTCATCAGCACCCCTGCGATCGCATAGAGTGAAGAGAACCGGATCACGCCAAGGCTTCCAGACTTGATGCCGATGGTGAACAGGATCATCGGCCCTGCCACAAAACCAAGCAGTTCCACCAGATACCAGTAGCCATACGGCGTGGACAGCAGACCCCAGTTGCTGTCCTGGGCCAGCGCGAGGACCTTGAGGGCAAAATACACGTACATCGACAGCGCAGCCCCTTTCCCGAGGCTGAGCGTCCATCCAGGAACGCTCGTGATAAACTGCTCGTCGCACCTGGTTCTGAAATATTTCACGGATGCATACGCAAGCAGGATCGCGAACGATATGGCCGCAAAGACCGCGGAGCTGAAGAACAGCAGCGGGAGGTGCGAAGAGTACCATAATGGATGGAGCTTGCCCGGCGTGATGAGGTACATCGCCCCCAGGGCCGACTGGTGCACGGTCGAGAGGATCACGCCGCCGATGATAAGCACCACCGTGACGGAAATGGCCCACTTGTGGAGCCGCTTCGAACCCAGCCACTCGAGAATGGTTGGAGAGAACTCCAGGAGCTGGACCGTGGAATATAATGACACATGCCAGGCTACAATGAACAGGACCGAGGACGGCCCGAAGTTTATGAGCATGGGATAGTAAATGCGCCACGGCCTGCCGAGATCGATCAAAAGGTACGAGGCCGCAAACGCATACCCCAGCATACCGCCCAGCACGGCAAGACGTACCAGCGGTTTATAGGACTTCATTCCGAACAGATAGTACGCTGCCGCCACCACAAAACCCGCGGCGAACATCGGCTCCCCGGCAAAGATTCCCCAGCTGAGCAGTATCCCCCACGGGTATTGGGCCGAGGCATCAACCACCGAGGCAAGCCCCCGTGTGTACCGCATGATAAAAACCGGTGCCGCAACAAGAAGGATCACGACCGCGATAAAATTAAAGGGCGTGGCAAGAGCCTTGGCATATTCCGGCATGCTCATGCCCATGAACAGCTTGTTCATGAACCATTCCTTGAAGCCTCGCGAAGAGGCAGGAGGTTGAGACGAATACTGAATTCCGGTACCCATTACTTCACCTCCTTGTGCTGATCAGCGCTTTCTTTTTTATCATCTTTGTCACGGCCGTGCGTCGCCGCATATAAAAGTCCGAATATCGCGGGGAATGTCGTGAAAATGACCGGGATCGAGGACAGATAGTTCTTGGTAAGTTCGATCGGCGCCTTTTTCGGAAGGTTGGTCGGAAAACCGAGCTGTTCGAAGGGGATACCGGACAGATAAAGCCAGGACGTGCCGCCGACTTCACGCTCTCCGTAAATGTGGTCGATGTATTTCCCGGGATCATCCGTGATCCTCTTCCGGGCAAGTTTCAGCAGGTCCGCCCTCTTGCCGAAGGTGATCGCGCCGCCAGGGCATGCCTCGGCGCAGGCCGGGATCTTCCCTTCCTTGATCCTGCCGTAACAGAGGATACATTTGACGATCTTGGGCTCCAACGCGCTTTCGTAGTCATAGCCCGGGATGTTGAACGGGCATGCGATGACGCAGTACCTGCAGCCAAAGCAGAGGTTCTCGTTGTAGATGACCGCGCCTTCCGGGGTCTTTGTGTATGCATGTATGGGACACGCGGTGGCACATGCAGGCTCCAGGCAGTGGTTACACTGGATCTTCCGATAAACAGGTTTCGACGGATCTTTGGGATTATCGTACCGGTTGACAATGGTGTAGGTCTTGGCATCGGGCCAACGCTTCTCCTCAAACACGGAACCGTCGTCAAACAGCTTATCGGGTGCCGGCATGTTATTGGCTTCGTTGCATGCTTTTTCACAGCTGCGGCATCCCACGCATGCAGTGAAGTCGGTCAACATGCCGAAGCCGTCCGGCCAGCCTTCAAACTCCGGCTGAGCCATTGCGCGCACAGGAGCGGCAAGCGCAACACCGCCCGCCAGCATGGATATCGACAGAAATTTCCGCCTCGTAAGCGGGGGGAGCGGCAGTTCCTCTGCGCCGGTCCCGGCGTCCTGTTCGGGGCCGTCTGTTGATCGGCCCGTCTTACTCTCTGACATAACTATGACCTCCTAAACATATTTTGATGGTTTCAGGTTTATGTCCATGCTCACGTCTTGGCATGACACGTCTTTACACACGCCCCGGGTGAAGAACCAAGGTCCCCGATTCCCACGTGACACTGAAAGCATTTTTTATGAAGCGCGACCTTCAGGCCCGGCATCTCGGGCATCTCCGGGGAATAGTCTGAATGGCATGAACTGCATGCGGCAAAGCCCTGCTTCACTGAAGACTTAAATGCCCCTGCACTCAGCGCATGGCACTCGGTGCAGGTTGCCCTCATTTTATCATTGTGCTGATGATGGCATGTCCCGCAATTGCCTGCGATGGAGGCATGCATTTCGTGGTTAAACGTGACCGCACCGTACTGGCTCTTCAGCTTTTTGATCACGATGGTGCCGGGCATCTCCTTGCCTTCAACCCTTGCCGGCGATACCGTCATTGTGGCGATCATTCCTGCCGCCACCAGTGTGGCGCAAGCGGCAGAAAACAGCATCTTCACTGTGTACTGCTTCATCCTCTCCGTCTCCCTTCACAAAAGTTGTTATATGTTACTATAGAATAGAATTTTTGTCAAAATGGAAGCAAAATTGTAAGGGCGGCCCTATGTGGCCGCCCGCATTTAGGGCAACCACGCAGGGTTGCCCCTACAGATACAATCTCATCATTAGACCTTCGTGCCTTAGCCTGCCCCGTCTTCACCCCGCCATGGCGGGGCTAGTCCGGGTTACGTCCTCTTATCGGAATCTTCCCCTTTGGACTTCTTCGTCTTTCTGCGGCCGGCAAAATACGCCCGCACCGGGCTCCATCCACCGGTTGTCATTGCTCCGATCCCCCGCCCGATCGGCTCCGCCATGCCCTGGGCAAACAGGACCGGCAGGGCGGCAAGGTAAGAAAGGAAGTAGAACGGGGCCATTGCCACGTTTTTGGCAAGCTGGAGCCTCGTCACCTTGTCCTGGGCCTTTATGAATCTCACATCCTCCGCGACCGACTCCCGCAATCCCTCGAAAGGCCTGGCTTTCAGCACCTCGCTAAAGACGATAAAGCCGACCACGGAAAGAAGCGCTATCACATATTGTACCGCATTTACATTGCTGATAAAATCAAAAAGTGTATGCATGCATATACCTCCCCTGTCTGAATTTTTTATAGTATCAAAACCAACCAAAGAACTCTGAGAAAATCCTGTTCACTGCTCTGCGCAAGATCCGCTATTGCTTGTTCTTCCCATCATCAGAAGAGGTTGTGTTCCTTGTTTTCTTCATCTTCTTCCCGGCCAGGTATGCCGCGGTGGGCGCATAGCTGAATGAGCCGGACTTGCTGAACAGCTCTTTAAGGAGCAGGTATGAAGCATATCCAACCCCGATGAGCGCGCCGGTCAGCGCGATGACCCAGGCGAGGACCGCTATCCCCAGGCCGTACGGGAAAACGACCGAGAGTGCGAGCGCGAAGAAAATAAGGACAACGATCGGCTTCTGTCCCGAGAGCAACCCTTTCTTGTGCGGCTGCGTCCCCTCTTCCGGCAGTTTGTGGTTCTCAGAGAGTGTCGTTGCGTCTGTTGCCATCTGTTGACTGTTCGTAAGCATGATATGATCCTCCTTTAATTAAGGTTGCGTATTTAAACAAATCGTGATCTGGCCGGGGATACCCCGGTCAAGTTCTTTTGCTTATTTCGATTTTCTGCGGCCGCTGAAGTAAGCGTGCACAGGCAAACCATCAATCACACGCCCCATCATCCAACCGATGAATGTTCCACCGGTGACAAATATCGTGCCGGATATTAATACTCCCAGAAACATCGACAACGCTACGGTCACCCTCGGCAAGAGGTCTGCTTTCAACGGTAATCCGAATACACTTCCTGCCAGTTTGATTCCCAGCGTTCCTCCCAGAAATGAGCCGGGCAGCAAACCAATCATTACAAAAATGGCCAGCCCTGCTCCCGCTCCGATATATGCTGCTTTCTTTGCCATAGTACCTGTATGCATGTTAGAGCCCCCCTTTCTTAGTAATAGAGCCCCTGCCTTTGCCGCTTGTTTTTCCCGTTTTCTTGAATCCATGAAAGTATGCCCGGGTAGGATGCCAGTTGAAAAACGCGCCCTTGCCCTGGGTCCTGCCGCTGACCTTGACGCCTGTTATGGCGACTTCGGCCAGGGTGTTGATGAGAGGGACGAGCCATGAGATGAGGAACACTCCGATCCCGAAGAGCGGGAGGAAGGTCACGAACATCATTCCCATGACCGGTGCGATGACCAGGAGACTGAACACTGACATCCTCATGTAGCTCGTGCTTTCATCGCCCGGAAGAATGCCATCCTCGCTCATCGTGATCCTCCGTCCGTCCATAGGATTCCAGTACAAACCCCTTTCCACCATTGTTCCGCCCTTATCGATGATCATTTTGCTACCTCCTCTAATTTCCTGTGCCAGGTCCTTATGACTTCCTGCCCGTTGCCGACTTCTTTGTCCGTTTCCCGGCCAGATACGCTGCCGCGGGTGAGTATCCAAATGTACCTGTTTTGCCGAGTGATTCTTTCAGGACAACGTATGTTGCGTATCCCACTCCCAAAAGCGCTCCTGCCAGGGCGATCACCCATGCAATAACCGCCACCCCGAGACCATACGGAAATACGACCGAAAGCGCGAGTACGAAAATCGTAAGAGTAGCGAACGGTATCGGTCCCGATCGTAAACCCTGCTTCCGGTTTTTCTGGAGCTGCATTGTGTGCAGACCGTTTCCGATTGGAGTTTCCATCTGTGCAGTGTAGGTATCCATAGCGTGATCCTCCTTTTTTTTCGTTTCGTTGATTGTAAGGTACCAGATTATAAGGAGAAAGTGAATAGGAAGGACTTCTGATATTGATGGGTAATTGTTCTTATATGGGGGTAGGAAGTATCCCAGTTACCTGAGAAAAACACATCTGTTACGCAGCAATCTACGATATAAGTCGAAAACTAAACCTTCCTCATCATCCTGAACAAAGCGATGAAGCTTGTATTTTCAAAGACATAAGGCCAAAAAACGAAACCTGTACTGAGTGAACCTCTTCTGTCGGCAGCCTTTCCCCTTTGAAGTGACTTATGAGGCTTTACGCTTTACCAGCGGCGACAGGAGTAACCGAAGGAGTAACGCGAAGCATATTCGTAACTACTCAGCACATCTGAACCCAGAAGGTTGTTACACCAGAGAAAAACCTTTTTATCCGCAGATTACGCAGATAGGTGCTGATTTAAAAACATAATTCAAATTCGATTTAATCTGTGAAATCTGCGTAATCTGCGGATAATATTTTGACCTGAGCAGTTACGTATTTTGCTGAATAGTTACAATATTCTTCCAACAAGCTACGAGTGTATCATGCTTTCCGCTATTCTGATGAGCTCAAAGGGAGAGGACGTAAGAAGAACGGTGTAGAAAAGGCCGTTGTCTTGCCAGGTCATTTTACTGCACCGCATCCCGTTGTCACACATCCCGACCTGAAGGAGGACAGATTTGTTTTTCAGTCGATAGCGGGTCTCTTCCCTGTCATGAGACAGCCTGATTCTCTGGAGCTGTCCATCGCTGCCGCTCAAGGAGGATTGGATCACAATTAACGAGGTCTCTTTCGTTTTCGCGTCCTTGAATTCCATAACGACCGCCTGATAGGGCTTCTTCTGCGCAAGAATAAAAGACGGGGGCCAGCGTAATCCTTCCGGGAAGTACGCGGGCACCAGGATATCATTCAGCTTAAGTGTTCGTTTCGCATCCTCAATACTGTTGTACTGCCTCGCAAAGCCCTCCTCCCTCAGTGAGGGCAGCCAATTCATCGCAGCCAGGAACACGACAGCCAGGAACACGAGGGCAAGCATCAACAGCAAGCCGCTCAGTGTCTTTCCTATTTTATGTATCTGCATATCCATTTACACAATAAAAAAGTTGATGACGACAATGATCGCCAGCGTCACGAAATACGAAGCCCCCCAGTGGCAATCGTCTTGTCGGGGCTCTCCAATGCTCAGGATCCTGCTTTTCAAAAGCAGGTCATGGTTATAATGCTCGATCGTAGATGCAATTCCGCCTGTTTTTTTTGCGTCCGGGCTCTGGATCAGGTCCTCAGGGTCCGGACGAAACATCTCAACTGCGCTGGAGAGGGCCGCAGGATTTCCGGTCAGTGAAATCGCTATGTCATCACAAACTTTTTCCTCTTCCTGCGCCAGTTTTCTAAACTCCAGCATGGCAATGGGATTATAGAACATAAGCACCCTGAGAATATACGCAAAGATGAGCACCGGCCTTCGTGTTCTCTGAATATGGCCGATCTCATGGGCAAAAGCCGCCTGCAGTTGCTCAATGGTCAGGGTTTTTATCAATCCGGTCGAGACATAAATCCTCGGATTCAGGCCGGTATCGGAAAAAAGCGAGAGGTCCTCGTCCACCACGATCTCAACGAACTGCTCATCGAATGGCAGGCCCTCCAAAGCCTGCGACACCTTCTGTGCCAGGACCTGCTCCACCGCGTCGTCAAGCGGCTCGGAGGCCTCACGCATTTGCTCCCGCATGTGGAGAAACATGGGCAGAAATTCCTGGATGATAAAGATGAGAGCGCTGAGCGCCAGGATGACGACAAACCCCATGAACAGGGGGACACCGTGCCACAGCTCAAGAGAGAACCATTTGTTGCTGTCCAGCAAACTCTCCAGCCTGAAATACGCGTCACCCCTGCGTGGGTAGAGTGCCTGATAGAGTGGGAAAGAGACGACCGGCAACAAAATGACCAGGAATCGAAATCGCTGCTTCAAACACGGTGTTCCGATATTCCAGGCGATAAATGCGCAGTCAACGAGTACGGAGGCAACAATCGAATGAAGCATGGTTTGAACAGCATACATCCCCCAATACGAGGAAATGAATGTATTCATATACCCTGAGATAGTCATAGACATTCATAAAACGCCAAATCGTCATCGCACCGAAATGGTTATGAAAAAGCCCCCACTCCCGAACAGGTATGCCGGTACCGAGCGATCATTAGTTTGTTAATGCCGGAAAATCAGTTAGTTAACAGTACTATAAATAGCTGTAAAAGGCAAGGAATTACTCACTGCGACTGTTCAGATCCAGCGACAGGAATGGATGGCAAGCGGTGACCCGTGGAAAAATTCGGCAAGAAAATGCATGGGGGAATACATACGGTTCACTCATAAACCGCAATAAAAAAGCTCTCCGTATCATGGGTGAAGAACAGGCGCAGAAGGAAGCCGGTGGACACGTTCGCGATCGGTCAAAAGAACATCACCCGCCGGATCACCAGTATCGGCAAACCCGATATCCATACCCGCTCCGGCTTGATCACGCTGGAGATTCAAAACGGAATCGATTCGCTCGCACCGGGGGAACGGAAAATTTCTTTATCATGCCGCCGTCATATCTTCCCGTCGACCATTTCCCGCATCTCCTTGCCTGCCTTGAAGAAAGGTACCTTCTTCGGCGGCACCGAGACGGTCTCGCCGGTCTTCGGGTTCCTGCCTTCCTTGGCGCGGCGGTGGCGAATGCGGAAACTACCGAACCCCCGTATCTCGACCTTGTCTTCCCGGGACAATGCGTCCTTGATGCCGTCGAGCACGGTGTTGACGATCACTTCCACCTGTTTTCTCGTCAACCCCGGCTTCTTCTCTGCAATTTTGTCTACCAGCTCCGCCTTTGTCATGCAAGATCCTCCTCACCTCTCGGTTCTCACCATTCCGGATTACAGATACTGTAATGTTACGGAACTCCTGCTGATGCCGCGTGTAATAACATCCGCGATCCAGGTCGCGGACTCTTCCCTCAAATAATCAAAGAAAGGGATCTTCGTTCTTTTTTCGATCACTCTCGGCTTCCCTTTGATCCCGACCAGTTCACCCGCGATCTTGATGCTGTCCGCAAGGTCTCCCAGCTGGTCCACAAGCTTAAGATCGAGGGCCTGCCTGCCGGTGAAAATGCGGCCGTCCGCAAGGACCCGCACATCCGCCTCCGGCATGTTCCGTCCCTCGGCAACGGCCTTGACGAACTGACTATGGACGTCGTCGATCACGTCCTGAAGAATCTTCTTTTCCGGTTCTGACATGTCGTGGAAGGGCGAGCCCACATCCTTGTACTCTCCCGCTTTCACCACCACCCCCCGTACCCCGATCTTCTCGAGGAGCTTCTCGATGTTGGCGAACTCCATCTTCACGCCAATGCTTCCGGTAAGCGTGCCGGGGTTGGCCACGATCCTGTCTGCCGCCGCAGCCACGTAATATCCGCCCGACGCGGCAACCGTCCCCATGGAGGCAACAACCTTTTTCCCCTCTTTTCTGGCGTTCTTGACCGCATTAAAGATCTCCTGGGACACGACCACGCCCCCGCCGGGGCTGTCGATCCGCAACACGATCGCCTTGATGGAGGAATCCTCGGCATAATCGGTCAACTCTTCAACCACATGCTCCGAGGTGACCAGGAGTCCCTCTATCTTGACAAGCGCGATCTTGTCCGCTCCCACCACCTGCAGGTTCGTCGATGTCCGCTTGTTCCCGGACAGCATCGAGGCCAGGAACAAAATACCGAAAAAAAGAGCTCCCAGCGCTGCGGCAGTCGCCAAAACGATCAGGACGGGATTTTTTTTCATGAAGGGATCAGCTCCGTTCCTTCAGCAGCGCGCCAATGGTCGTGTCGGGTTTTTCCTGCTGCTGCAGGTAATCTTTGAGGGTAGATCGATCATTATCCTTGTTTTGTGTTTTGTCCTTGTTCAAGGCTTTGACCGAGAGGGCGATCTTTCGCTCACTCTTGTCGACTTTGATGACACGGGCGGTCAGCTCATCGCCTTCTTTGAGAGCAGGACCGTCCTTCATCATCTCCGAGCTCGGGATCAGTCCTTCGATCCCTTGCTCGAGTTCAACGAACGCCCCGAAGTCGGCAACTTTCGTCACCTTGACGGTTTCATCCTGACCGACCTTGTAGCGGTCAAGGACCGCCTTGTCCCAGGGATCAGGCGTCAGCTGCTTGAGGCCCAGCGAGATGCGCTCCTTTTGCGCGTCGATGGAGAGCACAACGGCCTTGGTCTTCTGTCCTTTTTTGAGCAGTTCGGAAGGATGCTTGACGTGCTTGGTCCAGGACAGGTCGGAGATATGGATGAGCCCGTCGATGCCCTCTTCCAGGCCGATGAAGGCGCCGAAATCAGTGACGGTCTTGACCTTTCCCTCCACCTCGGTTCCCACGGGATAGCGGTCATTGATACTGTGCCAGGGGTTGGGTTCGATCTGCTTCATGCCGAGCGAGATCCTTTTGCCGGCGGGGTCCACTGCAAGCACCAGCGTTTCAACGACATCACCGACGGCAACCACCTTCGACGGGTGCTTCACCCGTTGCGTCCAGGACATCTCGGAAACATGGATCAAACCTTCAACGCCGTGTTCCAGTTCGATGAAGGCCCCATAGTCGGTGAGGCTTACCACTTTGCCGCTGACCCTGCTGCCGACCGAATACTTCTGAGAGGCCACGAGCCACGGGTCCTCTGTCTTCTGCTTGATGCCGAGCGAGACCTTCTGCTTCTCCTTGTCATATTTCAGGACAACCACGTCTATCTTGTCGCCGACCTTCAAGATCTCGGACGGATGGCTGATCCTGCCCCAGGACATGTCGGTAATGTGCAGCAGGCCGTCAATGCCGCCAAGGTCCACAAAGGCGCCGTACTCCGTGACATTTTTGATCGTGCCTGCCACCATCTGGCCCTCAACGAGGGTGGACAGCATTTCTTCCTTCTTCACATTCAGCTGCTGCTCAAGGATAGCCCTGCGGGAGAGCACAATATTGCCCCGTCCCGAGTTCATTTTGAGGATCTTCAGGTCCAGCACTTGCCCGATCATCCTGTTGAGCTGGTGCACCGGCTTGGTGTCTATCTGTGAGCCCGGCAGGAATGCTTCCACCCCCCCGATGTCGACGGTCAAGCCGCCCTTGATCACCGAGATGATCGTGCCTTTCACCGGGGTGCCGGTCTGATGCGCCCGGTTCAGATCGTCCCAGACCTGCAGTTTTTTCGCTTTCTCCCGCGAAAGCATCAGATTGCCATTCGCGTCTTCCGCAGCCTCGAGCAGCACCTCAAGCTCGTCGCCGGGTTTGAGTGCCTTCAATTCCTCCGGGGTGAACTGTTCCACGGGAATGATCCCGTCGGACTTGTATCCGAGATCCAGCATCACGAACCCGGACCGGACCTGCAATATCCGGCCCCGCACCACGGTCCCTGACTTGAAGCTTTTCAACGACTGGTTGTAGAGCTGCTCGAAATCGTTCTGCTGGTTCGCGTCATCTGCCGTATTGTTCTCTTCCTGCTCGATGTTTCCCTGACTCTCGTTCATTACAATACCCTACCTCCCGACAATGTATGGTCGGCGGCTGCTGCTATCAACCGACCTTTCCGCTCTTTAATCTTTCCAGCACACGCTCCAGCACCCAGTCAGGCGTGGACGCACCGGCAGTGACTCCCACCCTGGTTGCGCCCTTCAGCCACTCGGGCAGGATCTCATCGGCCACCTCGATATGATAGGTCGGCTTCCCTTCCTGTTTGCATACCGAGACCAGCCTGCTCGTATTGGCGCTGTTGCGTCCGCCCACCACCAGCATGACATCAACCTGCCCGGCAAGAACACGCGCGGCATCCTGGCGTTCTTTTGTTGAATGGCAAATGGTGTTAAAGACCTTTAATTCTTTGGAAAGACGTAACAACTTTAACACAATTTCCGAAAAATTGCTATACGATTGCGTTGTCTGGGCGACAACACCCAGTCGGTTTTGAAATGTATGGCTTTCCACATCCTCCGCCGTCTCCACCACAACCGCGTTCTCGCCGGCATAGCCGAGAATACTCTGCACCTCGGGATGCTTCTTCTCTCCGATGACGATCACCTGATAGCCTTCTTTCTGAAGCGACTCGGCATGGCGCTGCGCATTGCCTACGAAAGGACAGGTGAGATCGATGATCTGGAGCCCTTTGGCCCTGGCCTGGGCAAGCACGTGGGGCGGCACCCCGTGTGACCGGATGATGAGAAAATCCCCCGGGTCGAGCGATGATAACTCCTCGACGGTCTTCACCCCCGCCTCGCGCAACCGTTCGACCTCCTGGGGATTATGGATCAGCGGCCCGAGGCAATACACCTTGCCGGTTCCCGCGGCCTTGAACGCGGTGTTGATCGCCCGCTTCACGCCGAAGCAGAAACCGGCTTTGTCTGCCAGAAATATTTCCATGATCTCCGATGCAACAAACAATAATCAAATATGACAAAGTCGTAAAAAGTCCTTGCTCACACAAAGCCACGAAGCCACGGAGAGGGAAGATCACTATAATCAATAGCTTTTCTTTGTGTCTTCGTGTGAAAAATTGGCTTCTTCTTAATTCTTCACTTTCCTGATTTCATTCAGCATCCTGTCCACGACCTGGTCGATGCTCAAAATACTCGAATCGATCAGGAGTGCGTCCTCGGCCTTCCGGAGCGGCGCAATCGAACGCCCGGTGTCCTGATCGTCGCGGTTCCTGATCTCCTGCGTGATCCGTGCAAGATCAACGTCCATGCCCTTTTCCTTCAGTTCAAGGTAACGGCGCTTCCCCCGTTCCTCCGCGCTCGCCTCCAGAAAAAACTTCCAATCGGCATCAGGGAACACGACGGTGCCGATGTCCCTGCCGTCCATCACCACGCCGCCGTTCTTGCCGAGGTCCCGCTGCAGCGTAAGCAGCCGGGCACGGACCGCGGGCGATTTGGAAACTGCGGACGCCATCATCCCCATCTCGGGCGTACGGATCTCACCGGTCACGTCAGTGCCGTCCACATAAAACCGCGGATCGCTGTTGTCTTTCTTGATCGTCACCTCGGTCCGCCTGCACAGGTCCGCAAGCGCATTCTCATCAGTTGGATCGAGCCGCTCTTTCTGCGCTTTCCATCCGATGGAGCGATACATTGCACCGGTGTCGATGTAGATGTATCCAAGTCGCTGGGCCAGGATCCGGGCCACAGTGCTCTTGCCTGCACCCGATGGACCATCAATGGCAATGACTAATCTGTTTTTTCTCATTCTCTGTTTCTGCGAAGAAGAAGTTGGTACTCCGCACTCCGCACTTACGAATATGCCGCTTGCCTCAGCAGCCGCTCAAAACCAGGGAACGATGTTTCAATCCAGTCCGTATCGCGTACCACGGTATCGCCTCTTGCCGCCAGCCCTGCCACGGCTATGGACATTGCAATTCGATGGTCGCCGTGGCTGTCACAGATGGCCCCGTTGAGCGAGTCTCTGCCAATAATCTCCATCCCGTCAGGAAACTCGACGATCGTCGCGCCCATGGTACGAAGCTCCGCGGCAATGGTCGCTATGCGGTCGGACTCCTTCACCCGAAGTTCTGCGGCATCCTTGATGATTGTCTTTCCTTCCGCATAGGACGCGGCCACGGCCAGCACCGGGATCTCATCGATGAGCCGGGGGATCATCTCCCCGTGGATCTGAACACCGTGAAGTTTCCGGTGGCGTACCCGGATATCAGCCACCGGTTCGCCTGCCTGCTCACGCTGGCTCTCGAGCGCGATGTCGGCTCCCATCGCAATGAGGACGTCGATGACGCCGGTGCGCGTAGGATTTATTCCCACGTTCTTTATCAGCAGGTCCGAGCCCGGCACAAGGGAAGCAGCAACCATAAAGAAGGCGGCCGACGATATGTCGGACGGGATAACGATCGGCCCGGTGGCGCGCAAACGCTGCCGCCCTTGCACGGTCACCGCGGTCCCCCGCTCTCTGACCTCCACGCCGAAGAACCGGAACATACGCTCGGTGTGGTCACGGGACTTTGATGGTTCGTTCACCGTGGTCTCGCCATCCGCGTACAGTCCGGCGAGAAGGATTGCCGACTTGACCTGGGCGCTTGCGACAGGACTTGCATGCTCGATGGATCGAAGGGTTTTGCCCCCTCCCCTGATGGCAAGTGGCGCAAGCTTGCCGCCGGATCGGCCGTCGATCTTCGCGCCCATCCGTTGGAGCGGCTCAACGATCCTGGCCATGGGACGCTTCCTCAGGTACTGGTCGCCAGTCAGAACGGAGAAAAAATCCTGTCCTGCAAGCAAACCCGCCAGGAGCCTCATGCCGGTGCCGGAGTTGCCGAGATCAAGCACGCTCGGGGGCTCTGAAAGGCCGTCCAGACCCTTGCCGTGCACAACGAGGCGCTCTGTCCCCAGACCCTCGATTGCGATACCCATTGCCTGCATGGCTTTCGCCGTATTCTGGGTATCTTCTCCGGTGAGAAAACCGGAGATATGCGTGTCGCCTTCGGCAATGGATGCGATCAGCACGGACCGGTGGGAGATCGATTTATCTCCCGGCAGGGAAAGCTCGCCGTGGATTCCGCTCGACGGTTGTATGCGGAGATCGGACATGGACTATTCCAGCCCCCTTCTGAGTCCGCTCGCTGACTGGAACAGCGCATCAAGTTTGTCCGCGTCCTGGTGCTCGATCGCCTTTTTGATGCGGTCGAGCGCGAGCTGATACTGCTCGATCATTTCAATGATATTTCCCCCGTTCAGCAGGCAGACATCCCTCCACATTTCCGGGGAGCTCGCCGCGATCCTGGTGAAATCACGGAATCCGGCGCCGGAGAAACTGATGTAGTTCTCAGGACCCGAGCTGAATTCAGCGACCGTGTTCACCATGGCAAATGCAGCCGCATGCGGGAGATGGCTCACCGCGGCAAAGATATGGTCGTGCGCGTCGGCATCCATCAACACCACGTTCGCACCGGCGGCCGACCACAGCGCCTTCACTGCTTCGAGCGCCTGCGGGTCTGTCTTTGTCGTCGGCGTAAGGATGCATTTCGCGCCGCGAAACAGGGTCTCGGACGCCTCTGCCACGCCGTGCTTTTCCTTGCCCGCGATAGGATGGCCGGGAACATAGTGAACGCCGGCGGGAAGCATTGCCTCGATCCGTTTGACCAACGCCCCCTTGACACTGCCCACATCAATGAGGATCGCGCCCTTTTTCAACTTCGGCCCGATCTCCGTGACAATGTGCTCGAATGCCCCGACTGGAGATGCGAGGATTACCAGGTCTGCGTCTTCGACCGATGGTGACAAGCCCTCGCTTATGCGGTCTATCACGCCGGTGCTGAGCGCCAGTTCGAGCGTTTTTTTGCCCCTGCCCGCGCCCGTTATCTCTTTCGCCAGGCCCTTGCCCTTCAGCACCTTTGCCAGAGAACCGCCAATGAGGCCAACGCCGATGATGGTGACTTTATTGAAGTGAATCATATTGTTTTTGGACATAGAGGATTGCGATCACTACTCCGAACGCCGAACTATAGCAAACGCAATAATTGTTGTTATCTCTTTTGTAGGGCAACCCTTCAGGGTTGCTTAAAGCAAGGCTAAAGCCTTGCCCTACAGGTAACATTATTTTATGCGTTTGTATTAATAACTCCGAACTTGTTTATATCTCACGTCCCACTGCTTTCGCGATCAGCCTCAACTCATCCATAAGCTGTTTGAAGCTCTTGGGTTTCAGGGATTGTTCTCCGTCGCAGAGCGCCTCTTCGGGATTGGAATGCACTTCAATGATGAGGCCGTCCGCGCCGGCTGCGACAGCCGCCTTTGCCATGGGCGCCACCAGGTCCCACTTTCCGACCGCATGGCTCGGGTCGACAATGACCGGCAGGTGCGTCATCTGCTTCAGCACGGGCACGGCGGAAAGATCGAGCGTGTTCCGCGTTGCCGTCTCATAGGTGCGGATGCCGCGCTCGCACAGGATCACCTGATGGTTGCCGCCGGCCATGATATACTCGGCGGACATAAGCCATTCCTTGATCGTGGCGGAGATGCCGCGCTTCAGGAGCACCGGTTTCTTGCACATCCCCACTTCCTTGAGCAGCCGGAAATTCTGCATGTTCCGGGCGCCGATCTGGAGCACGTCGGCATACCGGGCGATCAGCTCGATGTCCCGGGGGTCCATAACCTCGGTCACAATGGGAAGCCCGGTCCGCTCGCGGGCTTCGGCAAGATATTTGAGCCCTTCTTCCTCAAGACCCTGGAACGCGTAAGGCGAGGTCCGCGGCTTGAACGCGCCGCCACGGATAAAATTAGCCCCGGCGCTCTTACACTCTTTCGCGATCTCGATCATAAGGGTCCTGTTCTCAACAGCACATGGTCCGGCCATGACCGCAATCCGTGCGCCGCCGATCTCCTGCCCGCCGACGCTGATGACGGTCTTCTCTCGCCGGAACTCCAAACTCGCCAGCTTGAAAGGCTTCAGGATCGGGAGCACCTTTTCAACGCCGGGGATGGCCTCGAGCGGCACGCTCTGAAGGATAGCCTCGTCGCCGATTGCACCGATGATCGTCCTTTCCGTGCCCTTTGATACATGGGCCTGAAGGCCGTAGTCCTTGATCTTTTTTATAATGTGATCGATCTGCTCAGGAGTCGCATCTGGCTTGACGACGATGATCATGGTGACCCTTTCTTGGAACCTGCATGGCGCAGAGCGCATGGAGCATGGCGTCTGAATCCTGAAGGCGCATAGTGTTTAGACCCTCTGCGCTATGCTCTTTTCCAGCTCGCTCACGAACCGCTTGTTCTCTTCCGGCAGTCCGATCGTAACGCGTAGCCTGTTGCCGCCCATGGGCCGGATGATCACACCCTGCTTCAGGAGCGTGGCATAGAGCTCCCTGCCGTCGAGCCGGGTCTCGAACATGATGAAATTGGCTTCAGTGGGGATATACGATATGCCGAGCCGCTGGAAGGTCTGATACAGGAACTGTTTCCCCTCATTATTGATCGCGATCGACTTTTCAACATGTTTCCGGTCGGCAAGCGCCGCCAGGGCGCCGATCTGGGCCAGCGAATTTGTGTTAAACGGCTGCCGCACCTTGTTCATCAGCTCCGCGATCTCCGGGGTCGTGATGCCGTAACCGATGCGAAGTCCGGCAAGCCCGTAGATCTTCGAGAACGTCCGCAGCGACAGAACGTTCTTTCCCGCCTTCAGATAATCCAGGGAATCAGGATAATCGGCGTGAGTAACATATTCGAAATAGGCTTCATCCAGTGCCACGATCACGTGGTCCGGGACCCGGTTCATGAAGCGGTCCATCTCCGCCCTGGTGTTCATGGTGCCGGTGGGATTGTTCGGGTTGGCGATAAAAACGATCCTGGTCTTTGGCGTGATCCGCCCTGCCATGGCATCGAGGTCATGCCGCATATCCTTGCAGGGAACGATGACGTTCGTTCCGCCCCCGGCCTGGGTGATCATCTTGTACACCACAAAGGACGGATCAGCCGAAATGATCTCGTCCCCGGGCTGAACGAACGTGCGCACCACAAGCTCGATCAGTTCGTTCGAACCGTTGCCGAGGATGATCTGGTTGAGTCCGACCCCGTACTTCGCGGCAAGCGCCTGGGAAAGGTAAAATCCGCTGCCGTCGGGATACCGGTTCAACCCTTCAACAGCTTTTTTGATCGCCGCAACAGCTTTTGGCGAGGGCCCCAGGGGATTCTCGTTCGAGGCCAGCTTGATACTGCCGCTGATCCCCAGCTCGCGCTCCAGTTCCTCGATTGGTTTGCCCGGAACATAGGGGGAAATGCTCCTGATGTTTTCCGCAACGTTGATCATGTCCTCAAATCCTCTATCTCGTGTCTTTTGTTACTTATTCCGCAATCCGAATTCCGCAGTCCGCATTTTCAATCATCCGCTTTTCGGATACGAGCCCAGCACCTTCAGGAACATGCAGTCCTGCCGCAGGCGTTCGATCGCCGCCGCGACCTTCTCGTCCTCGATGTGGCCCTCCATGTCCAGAAAGAACACATAATCCCAGACCTTCCGTCCCGACGGACGGGCATCCAGTCTGTTCAGGTTGATGCCGCTCTCGGCAAAGGGTGCGAGCATGGCATAGAGCGCGCCCACCTTGTCCTTGATGGAGAACATGATCGAGGTCTTGTCGCGGCCTGTTTTCCCCGGAGATTTCGGGGCGATGACCAGAAACCGTGTGATATTGCTGGTGTTGTCCTCGATCTTTTTCCCCGCGATCTGAAGCCCATAGAGCACCGCCGCCATCTCGCTGGCGATCGCCCCGACTGTTGAATCGTCCGAAGCCATTTCCGCTGCCCTGGCCGTACTCGGCGCATCCAGGACCGGCACGTTGGACAGGTTTTTTTCGAGCCACTGCCTGCACTGAGCCGCCGCGGGGGCGATCGTATATATCTTCTTAATGTCCTCGAGCTTGCCCGATTTGTTCAGAAGGTGCTGCGACACCTCGAGCATGATCTCGGCCGATATCTTGAGGTCCGAGTCGATGAACATGTCGAGGGTATAGATCACCGCTCCTGACGAGGAATTTTCAATAGGAACCACACCGTAGTCCGCCCGGCCGCGCTCCACCTCATTGAACACGTCCCTGATGCTCTCCACCGGTACATACTGAGCGGCAAGACCGAACTGCTGCATTCCAGCCATGTGGGTAAACGTGGCCCGGGGGCCAAGATATGCAACTTTAAGCGGACGCTCGAGCGAAAGGGATGAAGAAAGGATCTCGCGATACACCGCCCGCAGGGTATCCTGGGGGAACGGCCCCTTGTTGCGGGCAGTGAGGCGTTCAAGGATCTCCTGCTCCCGTGACGGAGAGTGAAAGTCGAGCTTCTCGGCTTTTTTGATGTCCCCTACCTCGATGACATGCCGGGCGCGCTCATTCAGCATATCGACCAGTTTTTCGTCGATCTCGTCGATCTTCTTACGAAGGGCTTGTATTTTCTGTTTAGACATATGCGATAAATAACCTGTCTGACGGGGGATTTGCGAATTATAGTTTATTTTTTAAGCAGTTGCAAGGACTTTTTGGAACTTTTTAGGCCAGGCGATCTCATGCGAAGTTTCATCATTTACTTTTAAACCATTTTATGGAGTGATATCGAAGGGTCATCTACCCGGAGACGTAAAAAGCATACATCGAGTTTTCCCGACACGGGTACTGATCGGCAATAGAACGATCACGTCGGGCCGGATACGAACGCTTCCGAGCGCAAAGAGACGATGTCGTGGATCTGTACCGTGTCAGCGGTGGGAAAGATGATTTTACCGGGAAGATCAGGGAACGTCTGCGGACAACCTGACGCGGACCGGCGGGAACCAGAAAAAACCACGTCAACGTCACGGATAACGGTGGATGAAATCCATGGAGCGTCTTGTAAAAGTCCCAATTCCGTCATTCCCATAGCGATTCTGAGCGGGAATCCGGTTTTAACTGATAGATAAATCATATCCCCGAGCTTCTTGCAAAAATCCATGTATGACCCTTCGACAAGCTCAGGGCGAACGGCGGTGCACTGAATTTTTTTAGGGATATTTCCGTTCATGGTGAGCCTGTCGAACCATGAGCGAGACTTTTGCCAGAGGCTCCTATGATAAAACCAAATGAAAATAGTGTCACTATTCGTTCTTTCCCGTCACTGCTCACTTCTTAAGCTTTTCAGCCTCCACCCAGGCGTCGATGGAACCCGGTTCCATGGGCACTGAGATCAGGAATCCCTGCCCGAACTGGCACTTCATGTTCTGCATATTCACCAACTGATGGTTCATTTCCACGCCTTCTGCGATCACGTCAAAGTGCATGCTGGAGGCCAGCGAGAGGATCGACTGAATGATCTCCTTGTTCTTGCCGTCAGCGGAGAGCTTGTTGATGAACGTCCGGTCGATCTTGATAGCGTCGATCGGGAAGCGGTGCAGATAACTCAGCGAGGAATAGCCGGTACCGAAATCATCAATGTGAATATGGATGCCCATGCTCCTCAACTGGGTCATCGTCTCCACCGCCAGGTCGACGTTGTCCATGATCATGCTCTCCGTTATCTCGAGCGCAAGGGTGTGCGCATCGATCCCGGTCTCCATGATGATGGCGGACACTTTGCTTGCGAGGTCGCGCTGAGTGAATTGTTTGCCCGAAATATTGACGCTCATCTTGAGCGGAGGCTGCTTGGGATACCGTTCCTGGAGTATTCGCAGTTCCCGGCAGGACTCCCGGAGGATCCACTCGCCGATGGTGTTGATCAAACCGTTCTCCTCGGCCATGGGGATGAAGTCCAGGGGATAGATGAGGCCCCGCGTGGGATGGTTCCACCGTACCAGGGCCTCGAACGCGACCAACTTGTGTGACTTCAGGTCGATTATGGGTTGATAGAAGAGGATAAACTCCTTGTGGTCCAGTGCCCCGCGCATATCGGCCTCGAGCTGAAGCCGGTCCAGGATGTTCGCATGCATCTTGGGGTCGAAGATCTCGTGGCACGCGCTGCCCCGCGCCTTTGCCTGGTACATGGCGATGTCCGCATCGCGCAGCACCTGTTCAGGCCGCTCGTAGTGCTCGGCGCTCATGGCGATGCCGATGCTCACGGACGAGAACACCTCGTGTCCCTTGACCACGAGCGGCGCCGACAGTTTCTGATGAACACGTTCGGCCACCTCAATGGCGTCCTTCACTTCATTGATGTTATGCAGAAGCACGGCGAATTCGTCCCCGCCAAGGCGCGCGACCGTATCTCCCGGACGAAGGCACTCCGACAACTTCTGCCCCATGACGACCAGAATCTGGTCACCCACCGTATGGCCGAGGCTGTCATTGATTATCTTGAACCGGTCCATGTCAAGGAAAAGTACCGCGTAGACCTCGTTGGCGCGGCGCTTTGACACGGTGATGATGTGCTGAAGCCGGTCCATGAAGAGGGCCCGGTTCGGCAGCCCCGTCAGGGCGTCGTGAAAAGCATTATATACCAGCTGCTCGTCCACTGTTTTTTTCGACGTGATATCCGTCTGGGAACCGGCCATTCGATACGCATGGCCATCCTGACCCCTTATCGCCAGCCCCCGGTTGAGCACCCAGCGGTACATCCCGTCCTTGTGCATGATCCGGTACTCGCTTTCAAAATGGTCGCTCCGTCCGCTGAGGTGGGCGGCGATCTTGGCTTCGACTTCTCCACGATCGTCGGGATGGACCCTGCGAAACCATTCTTCCGGGAAGCCGCTTATATTCTTCTCGTCATACCCAAGCATCGATTTCCACCGGAAGGAGTAATAGATCATGTTGGTCCGAAGGTCCCAGTCCCACAACCCGTCGTTCGCGCCGCGGGCAGCCAGGGCATACCGTTCTTCGCTTACGCGCAACGCCTCCTCGGCCCGTTTCCGTTCCGTGATATCCTGCGTGTACTCAATAACGTGTGAAACCTCCCCCTCACGGTCAACGATCGGATAGGTATGGATCGCGACCCAGGTTCTTGTTCCGTCCAAGGAATGCACTTCTTTTTCCTTGGCGCAGGAATCTGCGGATGCGAACGTCTTCTGGACAATACAGTCATCACAGACACGGTCCCGCTTCAGCAGTGTTTCGAAGCAGTTTTTGCCGATCAGATCATCGAGTTTTTTGTACTTCAACTGCGCGTACGCCTCGTTCGCCCGAATGATCCGGTAGTCGCGGTCGATGATGCAGAAGGGATCCTGGATGCTGTCAAAGATGGTATTAAGAAAAGCCTCGGACGTCTTCAAAGCCTCCTCGGTCTGTTTACGCTCCTTGATCTCCTCCTCAAGTTCTGCGTAGCCGTTCTTGAGCGAAAGGCTCATGGCATTGAAGTGTGAGTCGAGCTCTCCGAACTCGGCCTTGTCCTTAAACGCGATCGTGTAGCCGAGGTCTCCCCCTGCGATCATCCGCGTTGCATTGACCAGCGTATTGATTGGTTTGGAAATTGCCCGGGTCAGATTCACGACGACCATGACGGCAAGGACAAAGGTCAGGACCAGGGTCGCCGCAAGAATCACCCCTGCCCGTCTCATCTTCTGCATTGCGTCCTGTGTCAGATGCTCGAGTCTGTTGCTTGCCTGCCGGGACATGCCCTCGGTCCTGACCAGGAGCTCGTTGCCGATGGCCGCGGCATCAAGCTTCAGTTTGTTGCTCTGCTGGGTGTTCGCCGATGCGGTGATGTATTTGCTCAATGCGTTCCGGTAATCGACAATAAGCGACTGGACGCGCTCGATCTGCCCGGCGATCTCAGGTGCATGGTGGCAGGTGGAACAACGTTGCGCTGCCTGTTCGAGGCTGGTGACGTTTTTCGCAATAAGATCGGACTGGTGGCCGAGCCTGGTATGAGCAATATGGAGATCGGACTGAACCGTCTGAGTTGCTATGACGAGGTCTTTTCTGTGGCCTTCGATCTCATAGAGGTTAATCAGGCTGCTGAGCGTGGCATTGGTGTTCCTAATGTACAGGGTGGCGAATGCACCCCCCAGAGCGGAGAATAAAAAGACCGTAAGCAGGGACAGAATGATCTTCCGCTTCATACGTCAACCTCAGTCATAGTCAGCACCCATTCCGTGAACATATTACTAAGTATACTATACATACCATTTTTTTCGCGTAAGGTCAAGTTTATTTTTTATTAACCAAATTTATCGGTAATGTCATTAGCGGCCCAGCCCATTGACGCAGGCCCTCCCGGAAGATGACTTTTGATGCCCGTATCTGCCGGAGTGTTCATCCTCAGGAACATATTGAAAAACGAACATAACGGTCTTGATCAGTCGGACTTGAGGGATCCTGTTTGTTCAATCATGGCAAGCAGTCTGCCCCAGTTGAAGGTCTGGAGGTTCATGATCTGGGAGCGGATAAGTTTAATCGCCCTGGAAAGGTCC
Source organism: Nitrospirota bacterium (assembly GCA_023229435.1). Lineage (NCBI taxonomy): Bacteria > Pseudomonadati > Nitrospirota > Nitrospirota bacterium. The sequence goes on along the minus strand of JALNZF010000006.1, from coordinate 148,036 downwards.
CCTTCCCTCTTCATATTATAGAACGGCAGCACCGCGGCGAACGCCCGGTCCGTATAGTCGGCGATGGGAACAAGCACGTCGTCCCGCCTCGTATGGTAGGGGTCTTCTCCCGGCGAGCAGGGCGTGGTGAAAACGTTGAACTGCCGGCACCCGAGAGGCCGGAGAGGATGAATGGAGCAGGACCCATCTATTAAAAACGGGCACGGGGAATCCGCCATGTGGGTGGAAAGACGGATTGTCAGCGCATCCCGGGTGGTCGCAGGCAATTTTTCAGAAACATACCAGTAGATGCCGACCAGCTCGTGGGGATAAAGGGGCAGATCTTTTTGATGCTCACAGCAATTGCCGCATCCTTTGCCGCACGCGAGTTTTCTTTTTCTCAGCTTCTCTTCATTGCGTATCGCAATGGCTATGCCGGTGTCCGCGATCGCATGGGCATCGAGAAGCAGCGGCAGCCACGGCAGCCGCTTTTCATCTTCAGGGAAATGGAGACGCCGCGAAAGGCCGCCCTTATTCTTCTGTGTTTTTTTCACTCCGAACTCCGCACTCCGAACTCCAAACTTCTCACCCTACCTTCAGCATCTCCGGATTCGTATGAGGAATGAATACCGCGCCCATATACTCTTTCATGAACTCCGGGTCGTCCTGCATGGGTTTGTACGTGATCTTTTCCACGACGGCATTGACCGTATTCACCAGGCCGCTATCCATGAGCAGCATGCGCGCACCTTCAAGGGACGAGTTACCGAGCGGCTTGACGATTACCGCGGGCCACTGAGGGAGCATGCCGATGCCGGCGGCCTTCTCGGCATTGATGCCGGTACCGAGGGCGCCGGACACAAACACGGTCTCGATGTCCTTGAACGAGATGCCCACGGACCGCGTCAGCACAAGGAGCAGCGTGAACATGGCCGCCTTTGATCTCATGAAACTCTGGATCTCGTTCTGGGTAATAAAAAGGGCTTCGCTGCCGTCACAGACAATTGAGAGCGTTTTCTCACCATCAATGACCGTAACATGCTCCCCGTCGACCAGGGCCCCGCTCTTGTCGATCATCCCTGACGTAAAGAGCTCATAGAGCAGGCTCACCATGCCCGAGCCGCAGATCCCCTCGGGCTTGGCCTGGTCAAAGGTCTTGCAGGAGATGTCCCCGCCCCTGATCTCGACATCATAGACGATCCCCTTGTTCGCGCGTTTTCCGATCCTCGATATCCCCTCTTCAAGCGCCGGACCGGCGGCGCCAGCCCCCACGATCATCCAGTCCCGGTTCCCGATCACGATCTCGGCGTTCGTGCCCACGTCGATCAGGATCGAGGTCTTGTCTGTCCGGGCAATGCCCGATGCCAGAATGCCGGCGGTAATATCACCGCCCACATAGCTCCCGGCATTCGGAAACACATACACGATGGCCTCCGGGCTGATCGCGATATTCAGCTCCGATGCGCTGAAGGACCCCGGGGTGCGTACCACGGGAGTGAACGGTTCAACCGGTATCGTGGAAATATCAAGGCCCAGAAAAAAATGGGTCATGACCGTATTGCCGGCCACGGTCATCGCGTGGATATCCTGCGTGTTGACCCGCGCGTCCCGGCAAAGATCGACGATCAGTCCATTGATCCCGTTCGCGAGCACCCGGTAGACTTCCTCGCCGTTGCCCGACATGGTGTGGTGCATGCGGGTCATGATGTCGCTGCCAAATATGATTTGGGGATTCTCCCCGCTTTTCGTCAGAACATCCTTTTGCGCGATATTGTCGTACAGCAGAGCGACCAGATTGGTGGTCCCGAGGTCAAGCGCGATGGAATAGGACCGCTCGGTTCCGACGTCAAGCAGTTTGTATTCCCTGTTGATCCGGCCGATGATGCAGGAAAAAGGCGCACCCGTGTTAAGAAAAAAGGGAAACCGTTTCAATACCGTGAGCGGTATGTCGATGGGTCCGAGCCCCAGGGTATCCTTAATTCTCTGGTCATGTGCCCTGCGGTCGTTATCCGACGGCGGCGGCAGGCTAATGCTTTTTTTGAAGATCAGTGGGGTCATTGTTTTCTTATTGTTGTCATTCCCGAACGCCTTTATCGGGAATCTGGTTTTGGGAACAGTTCGAATAGACACCATATCTCCGATTAAAACACTCGGAGATGACGGACTGAGAAAAGATGGCCGCAGTTGCAGGCAGCACTATGCATAACATACCGGGGGGAAGACTGTCAATGAAGATTTCAATCGGAAAAAAACCGCCGAATTGTCAATCCGACGGCCTGGCGATGCGTCACGCTGTTACTCCGAACGGAGCATATCCCCGAATGTCGTAATCGGGGGAACTTCCGATCCCTCACTATTTCTTCTCCAGCACTTCACGCACCTTTTTCAGAAAGTCCGTGGGTGAAACAGGCTTCTGGATAACGCTCATTCCTGCCGCGAGAAGCCATTTGATATGCACGTCATCGGCGGCGTAGCCGCTTATGAACATGGCCTTGATATCGGGACGTATCTTCTTCATCTCCTGATACGCCGCGCTGCCGCTCATCCTGGGCATGACCACATCAAGGATGACGAGCCGGATGCGGTCTTTCTGTTCCCTGAATTTCAGGACCGCTTCTTCGCCGTTCTTGGCGGTAATGACCGTATAGCCGAAATCCTGGAGCACCTGCCGGGAAAGCTCCCGGATCTTTTCGTCGTCCTCGGCGAGCAGGACCATTTCAATGCCGCCCACCGGTGTCGAGACAGCCAGTGTCTGGTGAACCTCAGCCGGCGTTTGCACGATCGGCAGATAGATCTTGAAGTTTGTCCCATTCTCCTGCTCGCTGTAGACATTGACAAAGCCTTTATGCTGCTGGACAATGCCGTAGACGATCGAAAGGCCGAGCCCCGTGCCTTTGCCCGTCTCCTTGGTCGTGAAGAAGGGATCGAATATCCTCTTGCGTGTCGTCTCGTCCATGCCCTCACCCGTATCGGACACCGAGACCACGGCATAGGGACCCTGTTTGCCTACACCGTGCATCCTGATGTACTCATCATCCACCATGACGGTGTCCGTTTCAATGGTTAACACGCCTCCCTTCGGCATCGCGTCCCGCGCATTGGTCGCGAGGTTCATGAGGACCTGCTCGATCTGGCCGCTGTCGGCATTCACCATAAGCGCGCCCTGTTTCGCAATGGTCTTCATCTCAATGTCCTCGCCGATGATCCTTTGGAGGAACTTCTCGACCCGCTGGATGATCTCGTTCACGTCCACGGGCCGGAAATTCATCACCTGCTTCCTGCTGAACGCGAGAAGGCTTTGCGTCAGCGCGGCCGCCCGGTTCGCCGATTCGAGGATATGGTCGACATTCACGCGCACCGGATCATCCGTCTTCATTTTCATTTGTGCAATACACGCGTAGCCGATGATCGCCGTCAGGATATTATTGAAATCATGGGCAATGCCGCCGGCAAACTGGCCGACAGCCTCCATCTTCTGCGACTGCAGAAGCTGCTCTTCGAGCTTTCTGCGGTCGGTGATGTCCATGGTAAAACCGGCAAGGTAACGCGCCTTGCCGTCGCGGTAAATCGGGAATTTGATCGTCGAATAAAACCGCCCGTTCAATTCTTCTTCGATCTCAACCTGCTTCCCTTCCTTTAAAATACGCAGGTCGTCTGCGATCATGCTTTTTGCGAGGTCGGTGGGGAACAGCTCGTCCATTGTTTTTCCCAGCAGTTCAGGGACGGGCTTGCCAAGCATCTTTTCGAAATTGCTGCTCAGCCTGACAGGCCTGCCAGCATCATCCTTGAAAAAAACATAAATAGGGCTGTGCTGCAGGAACTGGCTGAATATTTCCTCGCTTTCGTGAAGTGCCGCCTCCGTCTGTTTACGCCCGGTGATGTCGATAAAAAAGCTGATCGTCACGGGGCCGTCGGGCAAATTGATCCTGCTTACCGAAACGTAGAAAGGGAACTGAGAACCGTCTTTGCGCAGTCCGATCGTTTCATAGGCGGTTTCCGCCGCCTGCCCCCGCGCGCGACGACTTATGCGATCAAGTATCTCGGGACGGCACTGCGGCGCGATCTGGTCAATGAGGGGTTTCCCGCTCAATTCCTTAATAGCGGAGTATCCGAACATGCCCAGATAGGCCTTATTCGCATCAAGTGTAATACCGTCCCGGGATAAGGCTATTCCGATCGGCGATTGTTCGATGACCGAGCGTAAACGCTCTTCGCGCTCTTGCAGCGCCTCTTCCGCCTTTTTCAGTTCCTCGAAGGCGACTTTCAGGTCTCTATTCAACCTGAGCATTGAAAGATATCGCCAGACTACCAACGTTACGATCACCAATGCGAGGAAGCCACCCCCAAAAACAGCCACCCTTCGTGCGGTCCAATAGGGCGCAGGCTTGCCGTACCATTTAGCATAGATATCCGCATACCGTGGGGTCTTAATAAAGGTCTTCACCTCATCATCAAGCTTCTTCTGCAATTCGTGATTGCCTGCCCTGACCGCAATACTCCGTTTGACCTCAAGGAGCGGTTTCCCGACAATCTTAATACGTCCATCAAGACCTGATTTTCGGGAAAGATAGGCAATAGGAGGTTCCGGGAACACAAGAGCATCCGATCTCCCCGAGATAAGTGACAGAAAAGCTTCGTCCTGTGAAGCATAGATGAGCAGTTTGCTCCCTCCCCTTTCCTGCATCAGGAAGAGTCCTTTGTTCTGTTCCACAACAGCCACTTCTTTCCCGTCCAGGTCGTCGACGCTCTTAATATCAGTGGTAGTTGCTCTCACGAATATAACAATAGGAGCAGTTTCAACCGGTGAGGTAAAGTCCATGTACGCTTCCCTCTCGGCAGTAATTCCAAGGTTCGGGATAAGAACCACTTTGCCCTTTTCCATCGCCTCAAAGGTCTTTGCCCAGGTGGGATACACGACATATCTGACCCTGATACCGCTCCTTCGCGCAACCTCGTCCATAATATCGATGGCAAAGCCGGCAGGTTCCCCTGTCTTGTTATCAATTGAATAATGAGGAGGGAAATTCCTGGGCACGCCCGCAAGGAATTCTCCAGCCCCCTGCTGGGCATACACCGACCCGGAGTAATACAGGAGGGTTAGAATGCCAAACAATAATGCTGATGCTATGGGGAGCGGTTTATATTTCATTTTCTTTTTTGACTGCTGTTTCGCGTTGAGCGCCCCATAAATCGGATGAACCCCTCTAAAAATGGGGCCAGCCGAAACAGCATGAGGATTTATCATGATGGTTTCGCTATAATCCTGAATCCGTGAACTCTTTTTATGTGTTTCATTATTATTTGCCATATTTTAGCAGAAATTCTCTTGGAATGGGAACAACTCTTAAAATTAGCGGTGCGGCGTCCCGCCATGGCGAGTATGACCGTTGAAAAGGCAAAACCGCGTTCTCATCCCGGGACTCACCCGAAAAGTGATGCTTTTCGCCCTTGTCTTTTCACGGAATATATACTATGATTTTATACGACGAGCGCATCGCCGACCTTTTTATCATACTCTGCATCAACACGGGGTGGAACCAGCATGTATACGAGCGCCAACATCACGCGGAATACCATCGCCATGGTCCTCGCGGGCGGCAAGGGCGAGCGGCTCAGCCCCATCACGATCGGCAGACCGAAGCCCGCGGTCCCCTTTGGCGGAAAATACAAGATCATTGATTTTGTGCTGAGCAACATGTTCAATTCCGGCATCAGGCAGACCTACATCCTGACCCAGTATCATGCCTACTCGCTCAGCAGACACATCAAAGAGTCCTGGGGCAAATGGGTCGGGCTCGGCGAGTTTTACGACACCATCTCTCCCGAGACAACGAGTATGGGCGAACAGTGGTATAAGGGCACGGCCGACGCCATCTACCAGAACCTCCGGCTCATCGAGTCGTCCGGCGCCGAGTATGCGGTCATTTTCGGCGGCGACCATATCTATAAGATGGACATCTCGCAGATGATGACGTATCACCGCATGAACAAGGCGGACCTCACCATTGCGGCACTCGATGTCTCCGTGGAAGATGCATCGCGCTTTGGCATCGTTCGCGTGGACGAAGACCTGCGCGTAAAGTCGTTCCTGGAAAAACCGAAGGATCCGCCCCTTGTCCCGGGAAGAAATACCTGTTTCGCCTCAATGGGAAACTACATCTTCTCCATGAGCAAACTGATCGACGTCCTGAAACAGGGAAAGCGCGCCTATGAGGAACTCGATTTCGGACAGCATGTGATCCCGATGATGCTCGACCAGGGAGACAAGGTCTTTGCCTACAGTTACTTTGATAATAATATTCCCGGCATGGAACCGAACGAGCGGGGATATTGGAAGGATGTCGGCACCCTGGATTCGTATTATGACGCGAACATGGACCTTATCCACGTCAGCCCCCAGCTTAACCTCTATAACTATACGTGGCCGATCCTGACCAACCAGGGCAACCTCCCGCCGGCCAAGACCGTGTTCGATGACAACGGCCGCCGCGGGCAGAACCTCGATTCGCTCGTCTGCGGAGGCTGCATCACCAGCGGGGCGATGGTGCGGCGGTCCATCCTCGGGCCTTCCTGCAAGGTCCACAGCTACGCCCTGGTCGAGGACTCGATCCTTTTCGAGAACGTGCAGATCGGCCGTCACGCTCGGATCAGGAAGGCCATCATCGATGAGAACATCAACATTCCGGAAGGGATGGAGATCGGCTTCAACCATGAAGAGGACCGGATGCGCGGATGCATCGTCACCGAGTCGGGCATCGTGGTGGTTACGAAATAGGTAGTGTTAAAAGTCCCGTGAAAACCGATGAAGCAATTATGAAACCACAGAGGACACAGAGGCAATTCCTCGATACAAAATATTTTTTTCTCTGTGTGCTCTGTGGTTAAATCCTGACATTAAGAACAAACGCGAAAGGAGACCGGCATGAAGACGATAAAGTACCTCCCGATGCTCGTATTTTTTTGCGTGATGCTGTTCAGCGCGCCGGTATCGGGATGCAAGGACCGGCAATCCTCTGGTCTGCAAAACAACGTGACTCCGGTGACCCTTTGCCAGGGCGGGATGCTGACGATCCTCCCTCTTATCGCGCGACAACAGGGATTCGATGCCAAGGAAGGCCTCGCGATAACCCTCATTAACAAGAAGGACGGTAAACTGTCCATGGAAGCGCTCGTCGCAGGCGAGTGCGACTTTTCCTCAACCAGCGAGCCTCCCATTGTCAGCCGGAGTTTCGAGTATGACGATTTTGTCATCCTCGCTTCGCTAGCGTCATCGGAGAACGCCACCAAGATCATCGCACGGAGAGACCGGGGGATAAGGACGGCCGCGGATCTCAAGGGACAGATCGTCGGTGTGCGCAAAAACACCATTTCCCACTTCTTCTTCGACATGTTCCTGAGAAAGAACGGCCTCGCTGCCCGCGAGGTGAAAATGCGGTTTATCGAGCCGCTGAATATGCCAGAGGCCCTCGCCCGTGGAGAGATCGAGGCCTACTCCGGTTCCGACGCGTCCATCCTTTCGGGGAAAAAACTTCTGGGGCGGAATGCCGTTATCCTCAGCGAGCCGGGGCTATGCTACAACGCCAACTACCTGCTTGGGATGAAAACCTACGTGGACGGCAATCCCGACATCGTCCGCCGGCTGCTCGCCGCGCTGCTGCGCGCCGAGCGGTTCACTATTGAAAACCCCGCCAAGGTCGCGGCACTGGTCATCAAGGCTGCCAATGGAAACCAGGCGGAATTGGAATCGATCCTGAAAGATTCACGCTTTGCCGTTTCGCTTCCCCAGGCGGCCCTGATCGCCCTCGGGGACCATGCGCGCTGGACGATCGAAATCCGTCAGACATCCCGGACCTCAATTCCAAATTATTTGACCTTCATCCGCCGCGAGTTTCTCCAGTCTCTCAAGCCGGATGCCGTCACCATGTAATGTGAGCTCGAGACAGGAATGAAAATCAGAGATAAACTGATCATTATCGCGGTGCTTCCCATCGTCCTGGTCCTGAACCTTGGCGTGGTCCAGTACCGCAATACCATCGTCATTGCCCGGCTGAACGACAAGGCACAGCTCGCCGACGATATCTCCAAGAAGCTGTCACTGCTCAACGAGCTTACGCTCGAGCACCGTGTATATAGCGAGGAACGCATTAACGTTCAATGGATGGAGCGTCATACCGACATCGGAAAACAGCTTGAGACCGTTGCCCCCTTGTTCAGCGACAACAAAGAGAAGAACACCCTCGACCTGATAAAGCGGGGCCACAGAACGCTCTTATATCTCTTCGCCCAGCTCAGCGCTCATGGCTTTCATGATCGAGAAAAAAGCGCGAGATCGCGGCAGTTTGCCGATCGCATAACAAGCCGCCTCCTCCAGGAGATGGAGATCATCATGGCCGAGGTGGAGCGTTTGCACTCGATCAATCACGACTCCTCTGTTGCCTATGCAGAGCGGCAGAGCCGGCTTTTCATCGTGTTCCTTGTCATTCTCGCCCTGGCGGTTCCCTCGACGGCCTTTTTTATCATACGCGCTTTTTCCGGTTCGCTCACGGCGCTGCAAAAAGGCATGCAGGCCGTTGCCTCCGGCAACCTCGAGTATCGGATCAAGTCGACCTCCCGCGACGAAGTCGGCGACGTGTCCCGCGCCTTCGACACCATGGCGGAGCAGCGGCTCAGGGCGGAACAGGCGCGGCGGGAATCCGAGCGGATCCTTGTCCACCAGTCCAGGCTGGCGGCCATGGGCGAGATGATTAACGCCATCGCCCATCAGTGGCGGCAGCCGTTGAACGCCGTCAATGCGATCATCCAGGACCTGAAGGACGCCCGCGAATATGGCGTACTCGACCGCACGTATCTTGACCGTTCGGTGAAGAACGCCATGCAGCAGATCCAGTTCATGTCGAGAACCATCGACGACTTCCGGGACTTTTTCCATCCCGATAAAACAAAGAAGTCTTTTGATGTGAAACAGGCGGCCGCGGAGGTGTTGACCATGGTTTCCTCCCAGCTTTTGACTTATCGGATATCGTACCGTATCACGTGCCATGTCCATAACCGGACCTTCGAGGACTTCACCTCCCCCATTATTCCCTGCGAAGAAATGATGATACTCGGGTATGAGAACGAGATGAAGCAGGTATTTCTGAATCTTGTCAACAACGCAAAGGACGCGATTCTAGAGTGCCGGGAGCATGGCCTGATGGGCCCGGGGGTAAAGGGGATGATAGCAATTGACTTTGAACTTCCGGGAGAGCGGGTCGTGATCAAGGTGACGGACAACGGCGGGGGCATCCCTGCCGGGATACTGGACCGTATCTTTGAACCCTATTTCTCGACCAAGGAACCAGGCCAGGGTACGGGGATCGGGTTGTACATGTCGAAGGTGATCATTGAAAATAACATGGGCGGCCGGCTGACCGCCCGCAACGTGGACGGCGGGGCCGAATTCAGGATCGAGGTGTGAGATGACGTTTGCGAATAAACTGGAAGTAGCGGTGTTGTATGTGGAGGATGAAGCATTGACCAGGGCGGCCGTAAGCGCGCCGCTCGGCAGAAGAGTGCAAACCCTTCTGCAGGCGGAAAACGGGAAAGAGGGACTGGAGCTCTTTCGTCTGCACCGGCCCGGCATTGTCATCACCGATATCAGGATGCCGGTCATGGACGGGCTCACGATGGCCCGGGAGATAAAAGCGCTGGACGAGAAAACACAGATTCTCGTCACCACCGCCCATAATGATACGAACTATTTTCTGAATGCCATTGACATCGGCATTGACCGGTATGTGCTGAAGCCCATAGACCACGAAAAGCTCTTCTCAGGCCTGGAGAAATGCATGGCAACGATCAACCTCGCGAGAGAGCAGCAACGGCACCGGGAGGAGTGCGAAAAACTTATTGCCGATCTGCAATCGGCCCTCGCCACGATTAAGACTCTGCACGGCATACTGCCGATCTGCTCTTCCTGCAAAAAGATCCGCGATGATAAAGGCGCCTGGACACAGATAGAAGCCTATATCAGCGAACACACTGATGCCGAGTTCAGCCATGGAATATGTTCGGATTGCGCCAAAAAATTATATCCCGATTATTTTACAAGGGAAAGGAATCCATCCGGCGAATAACTGAACAGCGTCCCATCCTTGCAGGAGAAACCATGGTCTTCGTGCTTCTGTTGAAAAATAGAGAGCGATTTATTGCCGTTCGCCGAACGCTGAGACTTCTTCGCTGGTGTCTGGCAATGCTGGTGGTCTTGCCGGTCTTGGCCCATGCCGCGACGGGCTCAGGTTCATTTTCGTTCAGCCAGGGAAGCGCGCGCCTTGCAATTCACGCAGGAGGCGCCACCGCCTTTGACCGGAATTATTCGGTCTTGGGAATAGGAGGCGGTTATTTCGTTGCAGACGGGCTCGAGGTAGGGCTTGACGCCGAGACATGGTTCGGAGCATCGCCGGGAATCACGCGGGTGAGTCCCCAGGTACGGTTCGTGTTGAACACGGCCGGCCCGTTCAATCCCTACGCCGGGATCTTCTATCAAAGAACGTTTATCCAGAATAATCCGGACAACGATACGGTCGGCGGACGTACCGGAGTGTATTATTCAGCGGGGCGAAACGCCTGTTTCGGCGTCGGCGTGGTTCATGCCAGTCACGTGCGCTGCGACAGGACCGTTTACTCCTCCTGTGCCGAAACATATCCTGAGATATCTTTTTCGGTCCTCTTCAGGTAAGCAGAGGCACTCCTGTTCTCTGCATCATCCATCTTCCGGCCTCTCCTGAACTAGTGTTGCGTTGCCAGGTAGTCCTTGATCTTCTGAAGCAGTGCCTGGTCCTTCTCCGCCAGATCAGCGTATGTCATCTCTATTTCATAGGTGGCCGGCTCCCTGTCCTCCATTTTTCGGCTTGAAAAGACCTTTCCCATAAGATTAAGATGATCATCCTCGTTGAGATACAATTCTATCGGGACCATGCTTTCCTTTTGCAGGGGCTGATCAGAATGGATAAGCATGCTGCCGGAGGTGATGTCTTTCACCCTGAAATTTGAGGGAAAGACCATGATCTTTTCCCGGGGAGCGTTGATCTGGAACCGTGCATCGAGCCTCCGCTCAGCCATCGGCGAAGTTTCCTCTTTTGTACGATGCTCAACGGAATTGAGAAAAGCGGTGATCTTGTCTTCCGAGCCCGCCTTGAATTTCATACCTGCCGAGTATATTAAAACACTTTCTCCATCTGCCCCCGCTTCCGATCCAATCAAGGTAAAACGCACGATGACGCCCCTCACATCGAGACCATGCTCCTTGTCTCCAAGTCTGATCAGATATTCCCTGCCGACCTCTAAGCGCTTGTCTACTTTCAATCCAACTCCGCCAAGACTGATGTCAACGAGCTCTACCTTGTTGACCAGGGTCATCTTGCCCTGTATATCGATGAGATCGAACCGCGTATGTTCCCTCTTGATCCGCAAAACAGGTTGCCTCCAAATTTCCTATCGATGATACCCGCCATTCACGAGGGTAACTATATCATAAAATCAATATTAAAAACAACACGTATCAATCCATGGTCAACCGGGAACCTCTTCACTGATGAGGGGAAAAAGTATCGCGGGAAATGCGGTATGGCTGCTGCCATTACCCGTTCACGGATGAAGATGGAGAGCGGAATTTGACACTCAATATACTTTGTGCTACGGTTGAATCAGGGACGCACAAATGCCGGATACCGCGCACTGGAGGATAAACCATGAAAATTCCCTTGCAGATCACCTTTCGAAACATGCCGCATTCCGAGGCTATTGAGGCGAAGATCAATGAGAAAGCGGCCAAGCTGGACAGATATTACGACAGGATCATGAGCTGCCGGGTCGTGGTCGAGGAATCGCAGCGCCGGCAGCATCAGGGTAAACTTTTCAGCGTTCATATCGATATCACCGCGCCCGGCAAGGAACTGGCGGTAACCCGCGAAGAAAATGAAGATCCGTATGTCGCGGTCCGTGATGCCTTCAACACCGCCACCAGGTGGCTTGAGGAGCACGCCCGCCGGAAGCGGGGTGAGGTGAAGACCCATGAGGCGCCTCCATCCGGCCGCATCATCAGGATCATTCCCGACCAGTCGTATGGCTTCATCATCACATCTGACCTTCGCGAGATTTATTTTCACCGCAACAGCGTTCTCAATGACGACTTCAGCCAGTTGAAATTAGGGGTCGAAGTGACGTTCATCGAGGAGCAGGGGAAAGAGGGTCCGCAGGCAGCGCGCGTCTCGATCATCAGGTGAAATGAACATTTTCTGATCCGGACGCGCCTGAAGGCGGTAAGCTCAGTTTTTTCCGGATAGCACGCATACTGTCACCTGGTGCGCGAAGAGGGTGCGGCGGCACCCTGTCTTGTACTGCTGCGAACACAAGGAGGGATGGAACATGGCGGTGACAAATCCTGAGGAGAAGAACAAACGTTTTGTCCTGGTTGTGGACTCCAATGTCGACGACCGTTTTTCTACGAGCATGCTGCTCCAGCGGTTCGGCTGCAACATCTTCACCGCGCACTCTGCCGCGGAGGCGATCGAGTTCATGTGCGTGGCGCCGCCGGCCGCTGTCGTCTCCGAAGCGGGCCAGACAGGCGCCGAGATTCTCTCGCGAATCAAGAAAGAACCTCGCTTTTCGGACGTCCCGCTCATTCTCCTGTCGTCATCGCCCGACCGGGCGCTCGAAGATCGGGCCCGCCACGGGGAATTCGTCGCCTTTCTCAGAAAACCAATCAATATTGAAGAGTTCTACCGGATCGTCGAGGAGGTCATCCATCGGGGCCCGCGCCGAAACATACGGGTAGCCACCTATTTGATGGCGAACCTGGAAGACGATCTCGCCCGGGATGAAGGATATGTCACGGTCCTTTCAGAGTACGGGATGTTCTTCAGGACCCTCGCGCCCCGGCCGGTGAATACCCGCGTTGCGGTAACCTTCGACATCAAAGGCAGGGCAATACAGCTCGAGGCAGTCGTCCTGTACGTTACTTCGTTCAATGAGGGGCCGTTCAAGGAGCCCGGCGTTGGACTGAAGTTCACCAAGGTCAGCCCCGAGGACAGGACTTTGATCAAGGCTTTCATTCTCGAACGGGTTCAGGAAGGTATCGGACAGCAAGGACCGATAGGTTCTTAATTAAACAATCATCAGCGCCGGGTCCCTTTGGGGACACCCTGATGGTTCGTATGCTTGTGTGACGACTTCTCATCTTTCAAGACCTGTCTAAACCATGGCAAGTACGCCTCCCGTTGATTAGTTCATTATGGGTATGATATGGGTCATAGCAAACCCCGGGCATGTAGTATAGATTACCATCATACGAGAAGTGATGAAATAACAAGGGGAGGTGAACTATGATGTTAAAAGAGCTGGATGTTACAACGATCATCCCCCGGGACCGGCATCCCGTGATCTTCAGGACCTTTGATGAACTCGAGAAGGGCGCGGCATTCCTTCTGACCAATGACCATGACCCAAAACCGCTCTACTATTCATTCCTGCATGAGCGGGAAGGGCTCTTCGGATGGGAGTATCTGGAACAGGGACCGATAACCTGGAAGGTTAAGATCTCAAAAAAGTGAGCGTGAACAGCCGGGGGCTTTTCCCTCCGGCATCTCTCTATCGATGAAAAGCGACCCTATCCTTACCCTGAACATTGATTACGGTTTATGCGCCGGTTGCGGGGCGTGCGCCGAAGTGTACCCGATGCTCTTCGAGATCAGGGACGAAAAGGCTTGGATCATTGACTACACGAAGTTCCGTTTCGAGGAACATAAAGACGTGCCGACCATCTGCCCCTATCGCGCAATCACGATCGAGTAAATGCATGACCCCGGGCCGCAGGGAGGTCACCTCCTGGACGTACTGACCTGGGACTTCCGTTCGACAAAGACCTCGATAGCGGACCTTGCCTCGGCAGGAAGCAAAGAAAATTTAATGCCGTACTGAGAGGTCTTCGAACCCGCAACCTGCTTGATGACCCTGACGATCTCTCCGTTTGTTTTTATCTGCGCTGAATCGGGGAGAAAGAACGAGCATGCCAGCTTGTCCCCTTTTTCGAAGTTCTTTTCCGTTTCGATAAGCATCCCTGTTATGCTGATATTTCCCGAACGGCAGAAGAATGTTCTTTCCTTGCTGCTCCCCGAGACACTCACACTCACGAGAACACGGTACGACTCCCTCCAGGAAATATCCATGAGCTGCCGCACTTTCTCGAGGAGTTGGGCGGGGTCCAGCGGCAGCATGAGAACCGCGTTCGCTTTACACTGTGCGCATCTCTGGATGTCCGCCGCGTTGTCCGGACAAAGAATGATCATCGATACCCTGCTAAATGCCTTGTCCGACCGTATCGTGGAACAAAGCTCTTCGATCTTCATCCCGGGCGTAGGGAGGTCTGCGATAATGATATCAACCCTCTCCGTAAGGTGGATGGACAGTACCTCGTCGTTCGTCGCTGCCGTGATCAGCTTGATGCCCTCCCGGTGAAGAAAGTTTTTTTCCTTCTCAATGATCGTCATAACTTTATCGGTGACCAGTATTTTTTTCATGAGTACCCCTTTGAAAAGGTTTATGTGACCTGCCTCAAACAGTAAGCAATGGCGCAATAATATCATACTTTAGTTAACGACGCAAAAACTATTTTATGCTCCAAGCCTCTTGCAAAAGTCCATGTATGACCCTTCGACAAGCTCAGGGTGAACAGTGGTGCACTGAATACTCCGGGATATTTCCGTTCGTGGTGAGCCTGTCGAACCATGAACAATACTTTTGCTAAAGGCTCATCCGATAGGAAAACCTCTTCCGTTGAACCAGGCGCTTTCCCCATACTTCTTCAGTTCACCTGAACACGACTTACTCCGGAGCTCCTGATCGATCACTTACTGTCCCTGGTCAAGCCGCCACGCAAGCTGCGGCGGCAGTCCCGCTCGTACGATCTTGTCCTGACACGCCTTGATATCGTACTCCACTCTGAAGAACAGCATGGTGCGCTCATCGCGATCGTAAACAAGGAAAGAAGCCCGGGGGTCGTCGTCGCGCGGCTGCCCCACGCTGCCGGGATTGATCAGATAACGCGTTCCCGGCGACAGCGAAAGTTCGGATGAGAGATCGTTTGAAATGCTGCCCTGGTGATCGATGAATGCCGTTCCCACGTGCGTATGTCCGAAGAAGCCGAGTTTCAGGGCGCCGGGCAATCCCGCAAGCAATTGAAAATTGTCAACGGCATCAGCCCGGGACAGAAGGTATCGGTTGGTGTCATGGATCGACCCGTGCATGAGATAAAAATCGTGCACCCTCATTTCACGCGGCAGATTCCGGAGAAACGATCTATTCCCTTCGGTCAGGTGTTCGCGGGTCCAGATAACCGCGGCCCACGCATGCGCGTTGAAACGGTAGGGGTTTTCCAGTCCCGATGCGCAGGCATCGTGGTTCCCGAGCACGCTCACGATCTTCCGGCTTCGAATGATATCAACACACTCATTGGGGTTCGCATGGTACCCCACGATATCGCCGAGGCAGACGATCTCATCGACGGCGAGCTCGGCGATCCTGCCCAGAACAGCCTGCAGCGCTTCGAGGTTCGCATGGATATCAGCAATGACGGCAATGCGCATAGTACACCCTTCCCGATCAAAGGACGGTGAAGTGTTCTCACTCTATTGTAGCAAATCTCTTGGGAGGGGGATGCGTCTGTCTCACGGGAATCTAGAAAAAAAGATACCCTGGATTCCGGGTCAAGTTCGGAATGACGGTGCAGGAGCGGCCCATCGAGTTGCCAGGCTTCATCGAACCGGGAAATAACATTGCTCCGGGATACGCATCGAGCTCGGATGTTATTCCGGTTTTTTATACTGCTTTCCCACGCTCCAGCATTTGCCGACTGCCTGCCCCAGGGTCCAGTACATCATACTGCTCCTGTCAAACAAGAGCGGCTTGACCTTTGTCAGGTCCACCTTGTCGTTGGTGAGCACGGCGTCATCTGCATACGTGGCCACGATCTCGCCGATGAATAGATCGTGCGTCGCGGTTTCATAGATATCATGGAGCCTGCATTCCATGGAAAGCGGGCAATTCTGGATAAGCGGAGCGGTCTTTAACTCGCCGAAGAACGAATCAAAGACATCCGACTTGTCGGTCTTGCTGCCCGAGACCAGGCCCACATGATCCATCTCCACCATCCTGTCCTGCGAAAGAATGTTCACGCTGAAGGTTTTGTTTTCCCTGATGCCTGCGTTGGTGTAGTGCACCTTTCCCATGCCGAGTGAAATAAGATGGGGCGCTCCGGCATTCAGGATACCGACGTGGGCGACGTTCAGAAAGTTCACCTTCCCGTTCACAAGCGCCCCCACGATCGTCACCGGCATGGGATAGAGCACGTTCTGGTTCCCGATCTTCTTTTTCATGCGTTCCCCCTCATACAATGTCAATCATAGTGGATCAGCATGGCTTCCTTGATCTTCTGCGCCTTCTCCCTGCTCACCAGCCGTTCGACGATGGCGAGACCGAAGGTAAGTGCCGTCCCCGGTCCCCTGCTGGTCAACACGGTCCCGTCCGTCACCACGGACTTTTCCACATACACCGCTCCGCCAAGCCTGTCCTTGTAGGAAGGGAACGAGGTCGCGCGCTTGCCCTTCAGCACACCCGCACTCGCGAGCACGATGGGCGCGGCGCAGATAGCGCCGGTCAGTTTCCCTTGTTGTGAGAAGCTTGTGATCAGTTCCTTCACGCGCAAATCCGCGTTCAGGTTGTCCGAGCCCGGCTGGCCGCCCGGCAGTACGATCATGTCGAAATCATCCGCCTTCACCGTGTCGATCACCGTATCGGGAATGACCTTCACCGCTCGGGCGCTCGTGATGAATCCCCCGTGCAGACCCGCGACCACCGTGTCGATCTCGGCGCGTCTCAGAACATCGATAATGGCCATGGCCTCCACTTCCTCAAAACCGTCCGCAAGTATGACTGTTACTCTCGGCATAGACACCTCCTGTATCCCGGTGAAATCTGTATTCGAATAAGGTAATAGTATATCGCGTTTTCCCCGATTCATCAACTCATGGAAAAGAAGCTGGCGTACATTAACAGGTTGTTGAAAAACACTTAGTTTACCCTTCGACCCTTCGGCAAGCTCAGGGCTCAGGGCGAACGGAGCGTGTATTGAATTTATTCGTATTTATCCGTTCGTGGTGAGCCTGTCGAACCACAAAAAGACTTTTTCAACAGCCTGTTAAGAACGATCAGAACGTGACGGGAAGTCTCTTGCGGGGGCATGCTCCGGAGTATCTGTTCAAAGGAGGTATTGCAGGATCTTTTCACGAAATTCGAGAATGTTGAGCGGCTTCGTGAGGTACCCGTTTGCGCCGAGTGCAAGGCCCCGCTCACGGTCCGGAAGTTCACCCTTCGTGGTGATGAGGATGATCGGCGTGTCCTTTTTAAAGACCTGGCGGACAGCGCGAATGACCCCGGCCCCGTCCAGTTCCGGCATATTCATATCAGTGAGGATAAGGTCGACGTCATGGTGATTCAGTTTCTCGATCGCTTCCAGGCCGTTCTCCGCCTCAACGAGCTGTACCCCCGGCAGCAGCTTGATCAGGTGAAAGAAGAGGAACATCCGCATCGTCTGCGAATCGTCTACAACGAGGATCTTTTTGTTCTCAAAAGACAGCATGCTTGTTCCATGCCTTTCATCATTGATGAATAGAACCATGCAACAACAGTTTCATCACCTGAAATCAGATTCCCGATTACCCCTTCGGGAATGACGCTTTATTCGTGTGTTTATGTCATCTCCGAATGCCTCTATCGGGAACGTGGTGTCAATGTATGGGGGATACCTATTGGCCGCAATGGTTGCTCAGGCTGTCCCGGACCGGCCTTCGTCAAGCCCTTCCTGCTTTTTCAGCGACTCGTTCGATATTTTTTGAAGGGCATCCTCGACGAATTCCCTGATCAGAGCGCGGTGTTCTTCTGAGAGTCCGCTGAACAAGATCCCGATGCCGGCGTTCGGCACGGAATATCGCACCACGGCCTGAGTAGCCACCACGCCGGTCCCGATCGGGAATGACAGCATAATGTTCGTCCCTTCGGGAAAGGTCTGCGTGGTCAGGAGAAACACGCCGCTTTCGCTGATATCAACGCTTTTTGCATGGGTCTTTTCATTGATCATCACCCTGCCGGAAAAGGACACGCGCGGAAAGAGCCGGACCGAATCGAGGTTCGTCAGATCGGCACCCAGGTCTTTTACGCGGACAGCCAGCTTTGCCAGATGGTCGCGGAAACCCCGGCTCAGGATCTCGAGCAGCTCTTTCATTTCCTTATTGGAGTCCCTCAGCGCTGCGACGACATACTGTTCAACCAGGCTGGATTCGATCAGATAGCATTGAACAAGGATCTCATTGACCTTGTCACGAGGCATGGCAAGGATCATCTTCATCAGGTATGTTACCTTGTTAAAGTCGGTGAAGTTGAGATACACCTCTCCAAAGTCGCTCGGTTTGGCCCGGATGACCCGCTGCTGCATCCGCGCCAGGTTGACGTGATCCAGCTCTTCCAGGTGGAGCTGATAAAATAAATCCTCGAGCGCCTGCTCACCGCTGAACTTTGCCCGCAGTTTCGTGTACATATCAGCAAGGTTCACTTCCATCTGTTCGATCAGCTCCAGAGCCTTGGAAGCCTCCATGATATATCCTCCGCGATGATGTGAAGTTCGGTGATTCCGGTGCACGTCGACAGGGATGGGCCCCGCAACCCATACTGTACAGTGTAACCAATTAACGATACGCTGTCAACAAAACCGTTAAAAACCTTTTAAAAGAAATCTTCTGCTCTTTCATTTCATTTGGCTTCCGGGCACCTGCCCGGGAAGCGACGCAATGCGTTCTCTACTTCACCTCTTCGATCTTCACGATATTCTCGTACCGCGAGAAGATCGGCGCTCTCCATCCGTATTTCTTGATCTTGACCGGCCTCCCTTTGAGCCGGATCGCTTCGTTCTGAACCGTGCCGGAATCGAATTTGAACCGATACCAGACATCTTCATTGACAAAAGGCCGGTATTCAGTGGCGATCATGAACCTTCCTTCCACCTTCGTCATCTGGGCGTCGGTTATTGTTGTCTGGATCGTGTCCGCAACAAAATAACTGTACAAGACCGTCAGGATACAAACCAGGATTCCGGTCACGATCGCCTTGAACTTGAAACTTCTGAAAAATCCCGCCATGACATCTCCTTTTTTTATGTTAGTAGTGTCAAAATCTTTCACCGCAGAACGCGGAGGAAGTGAATCAATGTAAAACAACAAAAAACCCTCCGCCAGCTTCAGGCAAAGGGCTTTCCCAATTCATGTCAATTCGCGGCTGAATATAATTTCATCCATAGGCATCCGTACACACCCCGTTCAACTCCATCCAATTCGTCTCACAGGGCAGATCCGTGGAAAAAACATTTACTCGTTTTCCACCATGTCCCAGACACCGCAATCGCAACAAAAGCGAGTTTCCCTAAGAATTCTCATTCTCCTGCGCTATAACTTTTTCCAGAACAAGGATCAGATGTGGAAGGTCATCAACAATAGTATCCCAAACTCGGTCGAGGTCAATATCGAAGTAGACGTGAATAAGACGGTTACGCATGGCAACAATGTCTTTCCACGGGAGTTCCGGATGAAGTTCACGAAATTTCTGAGTTACCGTTGAGGCAGCTTCGCCGATAATCTCAATGGACTTGATAAGGGAAAGTACGAGCATCCGGTTGGAGGTAAGGTCGTTTCGGTCCTTGCCTTGCGCAAAGGACAGCGCTTCCCGAGCCGCATCCACCATGTGGCGCAGGCGAATGACGTCATCCTTCCGCATACTGCACCTCAGCAGAAGCAAGCACGTCATCCCTGAAGTAACGGCTCAGATCAGCGGGCGTTCTCAAATCAACCTGTCGCCTCACAAGCTCCGAAAGCTCACGCTCGATGCCTGCCATTCGAAGGAGACCGACTACGTGTCCCGACTCGAATTCCACAAGTACGTCCACATCGCTGTCACTGCGAAATCCGTCGCCAAGAACCGATCCGAAGAGGGCAAGCCTGCGGATGTGGTGCTTCCTGCAAAACGCCGCAATTGCATCGCTTGATAACTCTATTTTTGCCCTGTTACCCATTTTGCTTCTCTCCATTCCTTACTTATAAAAAAGGTACTATAAACCCTTTTAAAACGCAAGGGGAAACAATAAAAAAAGCCCTTACCAGTGTTCAGGCAAAGGGCTTGCATTCGGGGGCAGGCTCCCATCCTCTCCCTCGAGGGGAAAGGAAGTTTCCTCTACTCGTTCTCCACCATGTCCCAGACTCCGCAGGGGCAGATACCGGCGCAAAAGCCGCAGCCGATGCAGAGGTTCTCATCCACCACATACTCGAATGACTTGTTCGGCAGCTTCTTGCGCGAGATGGCGCCGTAGTAGCACGACTGCTCGCACATGCCGCAGTCGCGGCAGGAGCCGCAGCTCATGCAGCGGTCGGCTTCCTTCTTTGCCGAGAACTTGCCCGCCATCCTGCAAACTTCGTAATACTGGGTCTTGACCTTTTCGTAGGGTATCACGCGCCGCTCGTCGGGCACATAATCAGTGTTCATCAGCTGGGCGTTGATCACATCGGCGGCAACCTTGCCCTGGCCGATGGCATTCGTCACCAGTCCCGGCTTGGTCGCGTCGCCGATGGCGAAAACCTTCACGTCCGAGGTCTGGTTCAGGTCGTTCACCGTGATATAGCCGCGCTCGGTGTTGATCGACGGAGGCAGGAAGTCGAGCACCGGCTTCTCGCCGATGGAGATGATGACCAGGTCCGCATCGAGGCTCGTGCCATCCTTGAAAAAGAGCTTCTTTGCCCCGGCATCGTACTTCTCGGTGAACTTCGGGAACAGTATCTGCGTCCCCTTTTCCTTTGCCATCTCCTGTTCTTTGCCGAAACTGGCCGGCTTCTGCACATCAACGGCGATCACGCTCTCGGCGCCGTGGTCATACGCCTGGCAGGCGATATCCATACCGACATTGCCCGCGCCGATCACGACGACCTTCCTGCCCGCAAGGTTCCGGGGTTTGCCGAAGTTCACTTCTTTAAGATAATCGATGCCCGCGACCACGTCTTCGTGGCCCGGGAACGGGATCACTCTGCCTTCCTGTGCGCCGACGGCGATGACCACCACGTCGTGGTCCTTGTATATCTTCTCGAACTTCTTTTTGTCCACCGGGGACTTCACCTGGACATTCACGCCGATCTCCGCAAAGCGCGAAAGCTCCTTGTCCAGGATCTTCTTGGGCAGGCGTTCGCGCGGGATGCACATCTCGAGCTTTCCGCCAAGCTTGCCGCCCGCTTCATAGAGGTCAACGCTATGGCCCTTGAGGCCGAGCTGCCATGCCGCGGAAAGACCGCCCGGTCCGCCGCCGATGATCGCGATGCTCCGGCCCGTTGACTTTGCCTTTTTCGGGGCCTTGAGATTCAGCGCGGCCGAACCGTACGCCTTGATGTTCAGCGGCTGGTCGATCCTGCCGCGGGTGCAATCGGTCATGCAGAGGTTCGGGCAGACCGTGCCGCAGACCGTTGCCGGAAGCGGGCTGTACTGGAGCACGAGCGCCAGCGCCTCGGCGGTCCTCCCCTGCCTGATCAGCTGCGCGCGCTTGTGCGACGGGATGCGCGAGGGGCACGCATAGGCGCAGGGCGGAAGATACTTGTCGTTCTTCCAGACCGGCATCCAGCGGCGTTCCTCGCCGGTGGTGATATAAGGAAGTACGGACCGGTCGTGGGTGAGATAGGCGCCGAACATGCCTCCCTTGCCTACTTCCTTCTCCCACACGTTCATGCGGAACTCGGTGAGTCCCATCTTGAGCTTGCCCTTTTTACCGTTCTTCTCCGCCGGGGTGAGGGCGATCAGCTTCTTCCAGGCATTCACGTCCTTCGCAAGCTCCTGATAATGGGAAATGCGATCAATGGCCTGGAGATACGGTCTCATGTTCTGCGTGAGCCACTCCCAATCCTGGGGTGTGAGGTCCAGGAGCTGCACATCCGCCTTGCTGTATTCCTTGATGGGCCCGCGGAAATAGATCGTGCCGCCCACCATGCCCACGCAGGGACGGTAGCCGAGTACGTTCTCAGGATCGCGGGGATCCACGCCGCAAACCACGGCAATACCGCCTGCCTTGAACTCGGCAAAGGAGTCGCCCACGCCGCGGAAGTACCAGGACTGAAGGTCAGGGAAACGCGGGTTCTTCTTGGTCATCGTGTCGCACCGCGCGCCGCCGCCGCCCTGCACATAGAGCTTGCCCTGTGCGCCTGCGTTGTGTGCGCCGTTCGCCACGTCGCCGAGCACCGTGATGGTGGCGCCGCAGTTGAGCCAGCCCGTATCGTCAGAGGTTGAGCCCTTGACCAGGATCTCCGTGCCGTCCATGCCCATGCTGCCCACACGCTGGCCCGAGGTGCCTTCGATGGCGACCTTGATCTTTCCTTCGCGGGGCCAGATCCTGCCGCCGATGCCGTGCTGGCCTTCAGCGGTGACGCTGATGTCCCTGGCGCCGTCCTTGATGGCCTTCTGGACCTGTTCTTCAAGGTCTTTTGAAGAGACCCGTTTCCCGTTGATAGTGCCCTTGATGATCATATCCTCTAACCTTTTTTAACCGCAGAGATCACCGAGGAAAACCGTTTGTTTAATAAAACCCAAGATTTTCTCCGTGTCCTCTGTGGTAAATATTTTTTGCGGTTTACTTTCATTCCGCAATCCGCACTCGGCACTTAACACACGTAGCTGATCTGCAGCCGGTCCGCGATGTCCTTGTCGTTCACGCCAAGGGCGTCGGACATGCCGATCGGGAGTTCCGTGCTCCTGCCGAGCGGCGCGAAGATCTTCTTGAGCTCCACGTCCGCGGCCTTGAAGACCTCCACCACACGCTCCGCGACCTTGTCGGGATCCAGCCTGCGGTACAACTTCGGGTCCTGCGTCGTGATGCCGCGCGGGCACCTGCCGAGGTTGCAGACATTGCAGCGGTTGTACTCGTCCCCGAAGCAGCCCGCGGCCGTCTGCATGATGTACTTGCCGATGTCCACCGCCGACGCGCCGAGCATGATGAGGGCCGCCGCGTTCGCCGCGAGGTTGCCTCCCTTGCCCACACCGCCCGCGGCGATGAGCGGGAGTTCGTTCTGTTTGCCCTGCCTCACGAGGTCCAGATAGCAATCACGGATGTTCGACGCGATGGGATGTCCCATCTTGTCCAGGGACACATTGTAGGCCGCGCCGGTGCCGCCGTCCTCGCCGTCGATGCAGAGTGCCGCGGCATAGGGGTTCCGTGCGAGATTGTTCAGCACGGCACGGGCCGTCTTCGTCCCGGAAATTTTCGGATACACCGGCACGCGGAATCCCCAGGCCATGGACATGGACTGGATCATCTTCGCGACCGCCTCTTCAATGGAATACTTTGTCTGGTGCGTCGGCGGCGACGCAAGGTCAACGAACTGCGGCACGCCGCGGATCTTGGCGATCAATCCGAGCACTTTATACGCCTGGAGCAGGCCTCCGTCGCCGGGCTTCGCGCCCTGTCCGTACTTGATCTCGATGGCGCACGGGTCCTCGATCATGTCCGGAAGCGCGCGGATGATCTCGTCCCAGCCGAAATAGCCTGACGCGATCTGGATGATGAAGTATTTCAGGTAGCGGGACTTCAGAATGCTCGGGGGCAATCCGCCCTCACCGGAGCACATGACCACGGGCAGGCCTTCGACCTCATTCAAATAGGTGATGCCCATGGCAAGACCTTCCCACATGTGCGGTGAGAGGGCGCCGATGGACATGCTGCCGATGCGGATGGGGTAGATCTCGCGCACCGGCGGGATGAACGTGTGGTTGCTGATCGTCAGTTTGTCGCCTTCAACCTTGATTGGAAGCTTCTCCGCCGGAAGGTTCCTGCCGAGAAGCGTCCTGATGCGGAACTCATGCCTGCCCGCGTCCAGCGCCGGGTCGGTGAGCATCGAGATGCGGGTGAACTTGAGCCTGTCGAGCGTCGAAATCGACGGGTCGTTCCGCCGTCCGCCGCGCATAAAGGGAACGCCGCCCTTGTTCTTGAAGTGGTAGAGCTTGTGCTGGAAGTTGTACTCCGGGAAAATTGCGTCCGCGGGGCAAACGAGCGTGCAAGCGCCGCATCCGATGCAGTACCGCTCGATCTCCGTGACCTGGTGCACCACCTGGGTCAGCCGGCGAGTGACCCTGGGTTCGGGGCTCGAACCTTCGGACGTTACCACCCGCTGGGTGGTGACCGTGGCCTCGATGGATTTCATGGGGCAGACGGCCGTGCAGCGGCCGCAGCGGGTGCAGCGGTCCTCGCGCCACCGGACAATATAGGGAAGCTCTTTTAACGAGAGCTGATGGTTCTGGTCTAATCGTGCAGCTGATTCCATACCTGCACCTCCTGTGCTCCGGGCGCGATAATCACCATTAGCGAGAGCTGATAATTGTTATCTAACCGTGCAGCTGATTCCATACCTGCACCTCCTGTGCTCCGGGTGCGATAATCATCATTAGCGAGAGCTGATAATTGTTATCTAACCGTGCAGCTGATTCCATACCTTAACCTCCCGCGCGCCGGGCGCGATGATCACCATGTCATACTTCATGGGGAAGATGTCCGTTGATTCATCCCGGTCCGGTATGGCGCTGTCCACGCCGCAGACCTCGGACATGAGCGCGTATTTACCGGGTTTGCCGCCAACGGCGCCGGGCCTGAGCTTCTTGGAATCGTGCGCCATGAAACACGTGCCGTCGGGAGTGAACCCGATCACGCAGTTCGGCCCGTCGATGCAGAGCGGCCGGAGCGACTTCTTGAGCAGCCGCAGCGGCTCGGCATCGGAACGCTTCCCGATCTCCGTGTCCTTCATCGGTGTGATGATGTCCTTGTAGTAATGGAGCGGATACCCGAGGGTCCGGTTGGTGTAGTGCAGGATGTGGGTAAAGACCTCGGAATCCGAGTTGTAGCCCATGTACCCCGGATTTCCGCGGCCCATGAGGAACTCGCGGATCGGCACAAAGGCCGTGTTCTCGCCGTTCGTCATGGTGGCGTATCCCTGGATGAAGAAGGGATGACAGGCGTAGAGGTAGATGGCGTAATTCGTGTTCTGCCTGCCTTGGGCGAAAACGATCTTTGCCTTAAGGCCCGACTTCTCGAGTCCGAAGAACTCGCCGAGTTGGAGGGGGTCCCCCACTTCCTTGAGGGTCAGCACGTCGGGATAGAAGGAGAACACAAAAAGCGACCCGTCGGATTCACCGATCTGCCGGAGGGCCAGCCGCGTGTTCATGAGCAGGTCCTCCTTCTCGCGAAAGGGCTTGTCCTTGTACGTTTCCGGGTAATCGTACACTTTCGTGAGATAATGCTCCCTGCGCTCGACGCCCGGCATGTTCTTGATGGGCGGGGCCCACATGAACTTTTCCTTGAACCCGAGGGCCTTCATATAATCGTCCAGGTCCCGGAGCCCCTTGTTCGAGCAGATGGCGGACAGGATCGGATAACTCTTGAACTCCTCGAAGGGCCCACCCAGGTCCTTGAGCATCAGACCGAGCCCGGACCCATCGTGTCCTTCCTTCATGGTCTCGAGCGCATGGATGTTCTCCATGGGGGAGAAATAGTCACTCGATGTTATCGCGCTCAATCGGCACATAGATAATGACTCCTCATGAAATCTCAAATCCCAAAAATCAAAATTTCAAATAAATCTCTATAGCAAAGCTCCAATGACTGACAAAACCGGGAACTTGGAATTTTGTTCATTGGTATTTATTGGTTATTGGGGTGCTTGTAATTGTCTTATAGTATAACAGGTCTTTGCCGCCAACAGGGACGCTCTCCAGGTGAACAAAGAACCGATACGCGACCGCTCAAAGAGCGGCAAAAAAAGCCCCTCCGTGAGGGGCTTTTACTCGGCAATCCATTGCCGAGTGTGTCGTAGAATACACCCGGTTCAGCTCTGGTGTCAAGCGAAAATATGCGGACAATCGGGCCGCGTTGAGCCGTCCTGCAATGCGTCAGGCCGCCGCAGACCGGTCTTTGAGCGGAGAGAGAACATTGCGCAGAACATCCTGAAAAGGGACCAGGCGGGAATATTCGAAGAGCGTGGACATGGCCTTGCTCTCCGTCGCGATCCCATGCTCTTCCAGGACGGCGATGGGGTTCAGACCGCCGACAATGACGATTCCTGCCCGGTCGATCCCGACCGGCACTTCGAGAAGGGGTTTGTTCGGGCCGCCGATGAGAAGAACACCGCGGATGCCCCGGTCTTCCAGGGTGCGGGCGAGTTTTTTCGCCTTTTCCAGACAAACGACCGGGATCTCCCGGTAACTGGCGAGTATCCTGCCTGAACCGCCTGCCACGGCCTTGGAGACAGCGGTCATTTTGCTCTTGATGAAAATTTCGAGCGGATCGAGGGACGACCCCTCGTAGCTGATCAGGGAAACGAATCGCACGGGTTTGCCGTTCGCGGTCTCCACGACCCCGCCGAACCGTGAGGCGACGGGGATGCCCGCCTTCAAAAAAATCCCGTTGATGGTCACGCTGCAGATCGTGCCCAGCCCCATCATGCCTTTGGGAACAAGGGCGCTGCCGATTTTCTCCCCCTCAGGGGCAAGGATCACCCGGTCGCTCATCACATAAGAGGACGAGAATGCCGGTTTAAGAAGTCCCAGAACCTTTCGAAGGTCCTTCCGCGAAAAATAGGAGATGTTCAGGATCACGTCGCCTTCCATGGTCGCCATGTCCAGGGTGGTCATGTAGGAAAGCGTTTCAATTTTGCTGATAACGAACCCGATCTTGTCGGAAACAAGGGAGTGTTTGAGTTCTTCCCTTCCCTGGGCGGTTATCTTCCGCCCTTCCTTGCCGAACACCTCCGTAAAACCCTTCTTGTCCAGCATCTTCAGGTAATACCGCACCGTCCGTTCGGTAAGTTCCACACCGTGCAGCTTCAACTGCCGCGAGAGCTCCCGCGACCCGGTGACGGTCTGACAGGTATCGAGAATGGAAAGAATGGCGTGAAGGGTTTTGTTCATTCGAGTCTCCCAAGCCGGACAATCCGGAAATCAAAAAGGGAACGGTTACGGCTACGATGCCCGTTTCGGTAAGTGGTTATGGTGATCGTTTTGACGCTTCACATTACCGTTTGACGATACGGGCCTCGTCACCGTAAGACGTTACCAATCATATCAGGTAAATTTTGCCGTTTTTCGTGGAATCAAAATTGTGCTGACGAATGACCATCAGACCCCGTTGCACAGGATCCTCTCGGCTTCCTTCATATCGGAATCCATGACATAGGGTATGCCGGTCACGTCCGCGCATTCCCGGGTCAATGAAACAACATCGCTCCGGTCGATATGCTGCAGGCCGAACTTCCGCGAGCCCGCCATGAACTGCTGCAGTCCCAGCTTCAGGCGGTCGGTGAATGTGTACATTGCCACGGCGCCCCAGGGTATGCGCGCGAAGTCCTTGCCGTACTTCGCCTTGAGCGTCTCGGCCGTGATGAAGATGCGCTCCGGGACATCGCCGTACTTCTTGATCTCCACGGGCAGTTTGTCCTCGTCGATCCATTTCTTGATGTTCTTGCCAACGAACGCCGGGATCATCATCGCCCTGCCCATGCAGACCGCCTTGAAATAGGGCGCGCCCAGGGCAAGCGCCTTGAAGATATGGTCTTCCAGCGAGAACCCGCCGGCGATCGCCATATCGGGAACATAGCGGCCCTTCGCCTTGAGCTGTGAAGCGAACTTGTATGCCAGGGACTGAAGGTAAAGCGTCGGGATGCCCCACTCGTTCATCATTCGCCAGGGGCTCATGCCCGTGCCGCCGCCCGCGCCGTCGATGGTCAGAAGATCGACCTCGGCATCGGAACAGAAGCGAATGGCCCGTGCCAGGTCCGATACGCGGTACGCGCCGGTCTTGAGCGAGATAAACTTCGCGCCGGCGGACCGGTAGCGCCGCACGGCTTTCTCGAACCCCTCGTACTCGACCATGCCGAGCCGGGAATGCCGCTCGAACTCCTTGAACTCCTCCTCCGCAAAAGCTTTGCGCACCACGGCGTCGGTCGGATCGGGAACCACGATGTAGCCGCGCTGTTTAAGCTCCTCCGCCCGCTCCAGTGTCTTGAGCTTCACTTCGCCGCCGATATCCTTGGCGCCCTGGCCCCACTTGAGCTCGATGCAGCTTACCCCGAGCTTTTCAATTGCATATTCCGCTGAACGGAGCCTCGTGTCCTCCACGTTTTGCTGCAGAATGATCTCGCCCGCGCCGTTGTACCACTCCTTGAAACACTTGACGCGGCGCTCAAGCTCGGGGGAATGGGCGACGATCCCGTCGTGGATCTCCGCCCCGGGGTCCATCCCGACGACATTCTCCCCAATGACGACCATAATGCCGGAAATCGCGGCGCCGATCGCCAGGCCTTCCCAGTTGTCCTTTGCGATATCCGTGGAGCCGAGCGCGCCGGTAAAGATCGGCAAAGAGAGCCTGATCTTGTGCCGGTGTCCGACTATTGCTTCGGTCGAGACTGCCGGAAAGATCGCCTTATCGGGGTCCGCGGCGATCCCGACGGCGCCGACGCAGGTGCCTTGAATGTTCAGGTGAGAGTAGTCCACGGGATACTGTTTGGTCGCGCCCGCCGTGACCTTGCCGAAGGGAAGCGGATAGAGGACCTCCCTGCCGCGGTAGGCGGACTTGCCCACCTCGCACGGCCCGGGACATCCGTCGAGACATACCGAACAGATGCCTGACTGCGGCGCCGCATCCTGAACCCTGTTTTTCGTTCCTGTTGCCGAACTCGCATTCACTTGACCTGGATTCATATGAGTGTTCTCCTTGTGTGGAATGGTCTCCGGCAGTTCGCCGGAGACCGTCCCAACGATTGGTCATTCATTGAAACACGCGGACCAAACTATTTGCCTTTGAGTATTTTCAAAGCCTCTTTGCGATAGGAGTCCATGAGATACGGGATCCCGGTGACCTTGCTGCATTCCTCGGTGAGTGACATCAGGTCCTTTCTCGACATCGCTTCGAGATTGAAACAGCGGGCGCCGGCCATCAACTGCTGCAGCCCCACTTTGATCTTGTTCGAATAGCTGTAAATGCCGATCGCGCCGAGCGGGATGTTCTTGATCTCATCATTGCCGACGATCTTCTTCACGTCTTCATAATTGACGAAGATTTCCTCGACCGTGGAGCCGAACTCGCTCACTGTTTTCGGAAGATCATTGTCCTTCATCCACTGCGCGATGTTCTTGCCGACCATGCCCGGGATCATGAGTGCGCGGCCCATGCAGATGGCCTTGACATAGGGCGCTCCCAGGGCCAATGCCTTGAATATGCCGTCTTCACTGCTGAATCCTCCGGCAAAGGCGATGTCCGGAACGCGTTCCCCCTTGTCGGTCAGCATCTTCGCGAATTCAGCGGCCGCGGAGTGCAGATAGAGCGAGGGCATGCCCCACTCTTCCATCATGCGCCAGGGGCTCATGCCGGTCCCGCCGGGTGCTCCGTCGATGGTCAACAGATCGATCTTGGCCTTGGAGCCCCACTTGATGGCCATGGCCAGCTCGCGCAGACCATAGGCGCCGGTTTTCAGGGTGATCCGCTTGAATCCAAGTTTCCTCAGCCGATGGACCTCGGCGTAAAATTCCTCTTCGCCGATGAATCCCATACGGCTGTGGCGTTCGAATTCCTTGATGGCGGTATCTTTAAAAGCGGCCTGTACGACCGGGTCGGATGGGTCGGGCGTGACAATATATCCGCGACGCTGCAATTCAAGGGCGCGCTCCAGCGAGTTTACCTTGATCTCGCCGCCGATGCACTTGGCCCCCTGGCCCCACTTCAACTCGATCGTTTCAAGTTTGTGTTTTTCGATGATGTATTCGGCGACGCCCAACCGGGTGTCCTCGACATTCATCTGCACAAGGATCTCGCCGTATCCCTGATGATACTTTTTATAGGTTTCGATCCTGCGGTCCATGTCCGGCGACTTTTTGACCTGCTTCCTGCTGTTCAATTCTAGTCCGGGATCGATGCCGCACACATTCTCTCCGCAAACAGCCGTGATGCCGGACAGCGCGGCCCCCACGGCAAAGTGCTCCCAGTTCTTGCGGGCAATTTCCGTCGATCCGAGTGCGCCGGTAAAGATCGGCACCTGCATCTTGACCTTTTTGGTCCAGCCGTAGCTGGTCTCCGTGTTGACGATCGGGAACCGCGCGGTGTCGGGGTCCCCTACCTGGCCTTTGGGAAGTCCCTTGGCTCCCAGGGCATAGCCATGGATATTGAGGTGTGAATAATCCACCGGATAGTTCTTATCGCCGCCCGCGGTGATGTTGCCGAAGGGCCCCGGATAGAGCAGTTCCCTTCCCCTGAATGTCGACTTGAACACCTCGCAATTCCCTCGGCACCCGTCGATGCAACGTGTGCAAAGTCCGCTCATCGGCGAAACACTTCTTGATCGATTGGCTGTTCTGGTTGCATCGTTTGAATTCGGTTGTGACAGATTCATGGTTTTCTCCTTTTCAATTTATTATTTTTCCCGACTGCCGTGAGTCCACGGGCAGGCCGGAGTACTACATTGATTCTGTTTCCCCATTCCACTTTAGCCTCGCTTAATATTAATTTGATAAATTAAGCCTAACTTTACATGGAAGGCAAAAAAATATTTCACTCTGTTATTAGACTCCATTTTGAACTGGCCGACCAAAGCGCAAGTAATTCGGCATCATCACCTCCTTATTAGTACCGCTTAATATTAAACCCAATGAATTAAGCTACACTTGAGTCGGAAGGCAAAAAAAATCTCTGCGTTTTATTTTATTAGAAAATAATTTAAAAGAGATCGTGCCTACCAAAGCACAAGCAATTCAGCCTCATCACCTCCTTCATTCTTCCAGTGCGAAGGGAACGCGTCCTGAAGGCGGATCACGTCTCCGGTTACGACCCGCTCTTCCTTGCCGCCGATCGTCACGGAAAGATCGCCATTCAGGACATAGACCATTTCTTCATCTTTATGATAAAAAAAATGCCGATTCATGGCAGCGCCCGGCGGCAAGACCACGATCCGTGCTGAAAACTTGCCCTGTGACACGACCTCATACACTCGTGCGGAGTCCTCGCGCACCGGCGACCGGGAGTATATCGTTTCTTTCCTGAGAAGCCAGGGAGTATCGGATATTTTCCCGCTGAGTTCGAGAAACTGGCCGGGATTGATGTCCAGCGCCCGGCACAGCTGAAGATAGGTGCTGAGCGACGGGCTCGTCTGGCTGTTTTCGAGTTGCGACAAAAAGCTCGGCGTCAGGCTGACCTTGTCCGCCAGTTCCTTCTGGCTCATGCCGATCCTCAGCCGCTCTTCCTTCAACTTGGCGCCGATGTCCGAGGCAGGTTCTTTCTTGTGCGTGGTGATCGTTATTGCATCGCCGCGGACATCGAACTGATGCGGTTTGAATCCCTCCCGGTCCTGCCTGCCCTCCAGCTTCAGCGCCTTGAGAAAAAGACTGTTCTTTCGCTTCGAAAGGTCGAACACGACCTGCGTGATATGCCGCAGGTTTGCCTTGAACCGCGGACTGTGGGCCTCCTTCTCCAGTATCCAGTACGCAACCGTGCCCAGGTCGAACAACCTCGGGCACATGTAGGTGAAGAACCGGTGCGTGTCGTTCTCATCGCCCCAGAGGTCCTGCATGCCCGTGAGGCTGTCGAATACATACCGCGCCCCCGGCGGCAGTTTGTCCTCGATGGCGTTGAGCGTGGCGGTAAACCGGTCGATGTCCCGGGGATCCTCGATCCGTACGACCCCGGGGTCCGGCTTTTCATAAAACTTCAGAAAGGTATTATCGTTCTTTCCTTTGCCCGAGGTGAAACAGTCAATGAGCGTAAAGTGTTCGGTCGACAGGAGGGCGCTGAGGTCGTTCAGCACGGTCTGGGGCGAGCGGTTGAAGTTCACGTAGATGACCTTCTGGTCGTCCTTGAAAGACCGCGAGATGAAATTCCGGATGAATACGCTGTACGCCGTCCCGGACTCCACTTCCCATACGACATTGTCGCCGATGGAATATCCGTCGATCAGGGTATCGAGCCCGGCGACGCCGGATGATATTTTATTGTTCGGTAAGTGGTTGCCGTTCATCAGGGACCCTGCTCGGTAAATGATTGCCGAGTATGGAGGAAACATATTGTTGCCTTTTTCATAATATCTGTCAAGCAGTTTTTTCGGATGGCAGCGGAAATAAAAACAGGGGATAAAGAGCGACGATTAGCTATCCCTGAAGCTTTGCGCAACTATCGCGAAGTTTTGCGGAATCGATGATCGGATCGTAGCAGGTGTTTGCCGTGCAGGGAATCACGCGGTTGTTCATTTCACCGTAGAGAACCACGGTGTATGTCGTGCCGGTGAGCGCCCGTGCAGCACGGGCGAGTTCACCGTCAGGAAGCGCCTCGACCGTGAGCTTGAGCATGCGGTAAAATGCATCATACGCGCAGAAAAACGCTCCGGCATGGACGCTCATCTCAAGCGCTGCTCTTGCAAAGAGCCTCAGCGACTGTTCCGCCTGCTGCCGGTATGAGTCCTTCCCAATCATGAGCGAGAGCTTCAGCAGAAGCATGATGGCCAGGGCATTGGCGGAAGCATGCGGAACATCCTCGATCCGTTTGAGCCGCGTTCCCAGCACGTTGTCCTCAGTATCAAAGAATCCGCCCTCTTCAGGATCATGGAATTTCCCCACGCATACGACCATCAGTTCGTCAGCAAGCGCCAGATACCGGGACGCGGCAGTGGCCTCATACCCTGCGATCAGCGCGTCAATGAGTTGGACGTAGTCATCGAGCACGGCCGTGATATTCTCCGTGTGATACAGGCGCCCGTTGATAAAGCGCTCGTTCAGTATCCGCTCGAGGCTATGAACGGCGAACCTTCTGAGCTCCTCGTTGCCGATCACCGAGTATGCATGAAA
This sequence comes from Nitrospirota bacterium, assembly GCA_023229435.1. NCBI lineage: Bacteria > Pseudomonadati > Nitrospirota > Nitrospirota bacterium. The sequence goes on along the minus strand of JALNZF010000006.1, from coordinate 115,087 downwards.
ATAGGAGGCGATGAGCATACCGTTCAGGGAAGTATAGAGGGTTGTGTCGATAAAGGGGGTCTCCCGCCGGGTGCGCGCTGCGATCAGTTTTTTCTTTCCGTTCAGGAAAAGCCGCCTGACCTCCTCGATGTCCCTGCTGAGTTCCGCGGCAAGATCTTCGAGATTGCTTGTGACAGCGAGCACCTGCTTCGCCGGATCATGATGCATGCTTCCCCGCTCGGGCATCAGGTAAAGGGAAAGCACGGCATATTCATCGGGATCGAGCACCTTCCGAAACTCATCCCCGGTCCAAGTGAAGTACCCGCCCTCGTCATCGGGCGTCACATCCGCGTCCTGGCTTGCGTAGAATCCGCCCGCGGGATCCGAGAGTACTTCCCGCGTGAAGGCAACGATACCCAGGGCAACTTCCCGAAACCGTTCGTCGCCGAACATGGTGTAGCCGTCGATATAGTTCCTGAGAAGCCCCGCATTGTCGTCGGCCATTTTCTCAAAATGCGGAATGGTCCACGCCTCGTCCACGGAATAGCGATGGAACCCGCCGCCAAGCTGGTCGTGGAATCCGCCCGCAGCCATGGCTTCGAGCATCCTGCGCGCGGCATCGCCGACAGCGGGATCGCCCCCCGCACCCGCGCGGCGAAGCAGGAACTCCAGCGCGCCCGGCATGGGGAACTTTGGCGCTGCGCCGAACCCGCCGTTCCGCTGATCAACAACGGCAAGGATGGCATGCTGAGCTTCCATCAACGACGATTCGCTCAGGTCGCCGGCAACGGGTGTTTCAGGCTTCAGTGAATCCAGTACGCGACGGGCATACCCTTCAACGTCTCCCCGTTTTGTCTTATAATGATCGCTCACCGCTCTCAGCACCTTTTTGAATCCCGGCCTGCCCTGCCGATCCTCGGGCGGGAAATAGGTGCCGCCATAAAATGGATGCTTGTCCGGCGTCAGGAAGACCGAGAGCGGCCATCCGCCTCCGCTGCCCATGGCCGCGACCGCCTGCTGATACCTGCGGTCGATATCGGGCCTTTCGTCGCGGTCGAGCTTGATCGCGATGAAATGTTCGTTCAAAAGCCGCGCTGTCTCCTCGTCCTCAAAGGACTCTTTGGCCATCACATGGCACCAGTGGCACCATACCGCGCCCGTGCTCAGGAAGACCGGCTTGTCCTCTTGATGCGCCAGCTCGAAGGCCTCATCGGACCAGGGATACCAGTCGATCTTCTGGGTTGACGCGTGACGGAGATACGGGGATTTTTCGTCGGCGAGTTTGTTCATAAAAGAATTTTGACAGGATAACGGGATTTAAACGGGCCATGAAGATATCCTCCTCACCCCGGCCCTCTCCCCGATAGGGTGAGGGGCAAGTTCGTAACAATTTCAAATTCGTTGGTATTGACCAGGTTTATGGCGCTGAAACCGGAGCGGCGCCCGTAACGTCGCTGAAGAACCGGAAGCCGCCTTTACCGCCTTCCTTGATCTTGTACATTGCGGCGTCGGCCTTGTTCAACAGCGTTTCCGCGTCATCGCCGTCCAGGGGGTAGATGCTGATGCCGATGCTCACGCCCATGCTCAGCTCGAGGCCTTTTGTCAGGAACGGCCTGGCCACGGCGGTGATGATCTTCCTGGCGACCACTGCCGCGTCCCCGGGCGCGGCGATCCGCGCGCAGATGCCGATGAACTCGTCGCCGCCCATGCGCGCGACCGTGTCCGAAGTCCGCGTGCACGATGTCATCCTTTTCGAGGTCTCGGTCAGCACCAGGTCGCCCACTTCGTGGCCGAAGGTATCGTTAATATGCTTGAAGTTGTCCAGGTCCATGTACAGGAGCGCCAGCACATACTGGTTGCGTCTCGCGAGCGCCAGGAGCTGGTTCATGCGGTCAAAGAACAGCATGCGGTTCGGCAGTCCGGTGAGCGTATCGTACAGTGCCAGGTGCTCGAGCCGCTTCTCCACGCGTTTCCGTTCGGTGATGTCCTTGAAGAGCCTTTGCACCGCGTGCTTCCCCTGGTATACGAATTTGATGCCCGCGACCTCCACATCGATCACACCGCCGTCGAGCCGTACGTACTTCTCCTCGATCCACGGCACCATGTCCACCTCGTTCTCCAATTGCTCCATCCGCGTCTTCACCATTTCCCTGAAATCGGGATGCACGACATCCAGCGCGGACATCCCGATGATCTGGCCCGGATGCGACGCCCCGAGAATGCGCGCCCCGGCCGGATTGATGAACACGAACTTGTCCCCGGCATGAATTGAAATGCCGTCCGGCGACAGCTCGACCAGCTTTCTATACCGCGCTTCGCTTTCCCGGACCGCTTCTTCCATGCGCCGGCCATCATCAATAAGCTGTTGTTTGTAAAGGACCTGGCTGATGACCGCGGGGAGCAGCTCCAGATACTTCATGTCCACGTCTTTGACGATATAATCCGCCGCCCCCAGTTTGAGCGCTTCGACGGCGACCTCTTCGTTGCCCTCCCCGGTCACCATGATGACCGGAGGGAACTTCCCTTTCAAGGCAAGCGCGCGGATAACGTCGATCCCGCCGCGGACCGGCATGTAGTAATCAATAAGGAGAACATCGTACCGTGCTGCTTCGACCATCTTGAGCCCGTCCTCGCCGTTGGACGCGATATCGACGTGGAAACCGATCCGCTGCAGGCTTTTTTGCATCAGAACGGCGAGCCCCGGATCGTCCTCCATGTAGAGTATGCGGAGTATGGTGTTCTCGGTCATGGTTGTCACTCCTTATTTGGCGTTTTGACGATCGAGATAAACCTGCTGAGCTTCTGGATCGTGTCGGAAAACTTATCGTATTCCACCGGTTTCGTTATGTACATATTACAACCGAGATCATAGCACCGCTCGACCTCTTGCGGATTGTCGGTGGTCGTCAGGACCACAACGGGTACCTTTTTCGTGCGCTCGTCGTTCTTGATGATCTTCAGCACCTGATATCCGCTCAAAATCGGGAGATTGAGATCGAGGAGGATAAGGTCCGGCGCCGGGCGCTCATCCGTTGCATATTCCCCCTGCTTGAACAGGTAGTTCACCGCCTTCCGGCCGTCGTCGAGCACAACGATCTCGTGGGTAACTCCTCCCCGTTGAAGATTCTTTTTGATAAGCAAAGCATGGCCGGGATCATCTTCGACAAGAAGAATCGGCGCTGCGGTGGCATTGAGAATGCTCATAATCGCCCTCCCTTGGAAAGCGGTTCGCCGTTCACCCCGACGGAGACCGGCAACGAGAAGCTGAACGTCGTCCCGGCCCTCTCTTTGTCAGTACGTCCCGCGCCGGCGCGGGATCAGGTAAAGAAAGGCCAGGCGTCTTTGAAAAATGGACATCATCGACCGTAAGAAACGGTCAATTATAACGGTAAAATAGAATTACTTTTTTCGAGACCATCAATTATATAGTATCATACTATCATCGCCGGTAACGCAAAAAAGGGAAGCTCACCGGCCGATCACTCCTTTTCCGGAACCTTGACGATCGCAAGGAACAATCCGAGCGTCTTGACCGCTTCACTGAACTTTGCATACTCCACCGGTTTGGTGACATAGACATTGCACCCGAGTTCGTAACATCGCGAGACCTCGTGCGGGTTGTCGGTGGTCGTCAGCACCACAACAGGGATCTGCCTCGTGCGCTCGTCATTCTTTATGATCTTGAGCACCTGATAGCCGTTCAGGACCGGCAGGTTCAGATCGAGGAGGATGAGGAGCGGCGCCGGATGATTGGAACCGCTGAAGGCCTCCCTCTTGAAGAGGAAATCAACCGCCTGCTGTCCGTCATCGAGTTTAATGATGCTGTTCGCGATCCCCGCCCGCCGAAGGTTCTTTTCGATCAGCAGCGCATGACCCGCATCGTCCTCAACTAATAAAATCGTCACCGCATCATGATTCTCCATGGGTACTCTTTCCTCCTTCTGGTACTGTTTGTTCGGCATGCTGGACACTATGCGGGATCGTGAAACTGAATACGGATCCTTTCCCGGGCTCTGATTCGCACCAGATGCGGCCGCCGTGTCGGCGCACGAGCGTTTTTACATAGACGAGTCCCATCCCCTGACCGGGGCCCTCCTGTTTGCCCACCCGTCGGAATAGTTCAAATACCGTGGGGATGTCCTTCCGGGAGATGCCTTTCCCATTGTCCCGAATATGGAAAATGGTCTCCTGCGCGTTCTGTTCAGTGGTGATCTCGATCTCCCCTGCGCGGTCCGGGTCGAGGTATTTGAGACCATTGTCCAGGAGAAACTCCATGATCATATTCAAGGCTTTTCGATCCGCGTTGATAACCGGAGGCGAGTCGAATTTCAGGAGAACCGCGTCTTTCCCGCCGCCATCGGCCAGCTTTCCCCAGGCTGTCCGGACCACCGCCCCGGCGTCCACCGGCTCCACGCGCAGATTACGGTTCCCCATCCGCCAGAGTTCGAGCACGGACTTGATCAGAACATCCATCTTATTCACCGAATAGTCAATGAACCGGAGTGACTCCATTACCTCCTGCTCCAACTCCCGATGGCGTCTCACCCGCTCCTGATCGGCCGGGTCGCCGGCGCCCTGGATCTCGATCAGGGCTTTCAGGGACGTTTGCAGTTCGCTGGTAAAACCTTTAACGTTCACCAGCGGGGTACGAAGGTCATGAAAAAATATATTGGTGATATTTTTCAGCTCACTATGGGCGGCCTCCAGCTCCAGAGAATAGTTCTTGAGCTTCGCCTCGGTGTGTTTGCGCTCCGTGATATCGTGGGCCACGCACACGATACCCTGCACCCTGTTCAGAGAATCAACCAATGCCGAAGCGGAGAAAAGAACAGGCACTTTTCCCCCATCCCTGGCCAGATAGGTTTTCTCCGCATTGTTGATCGGTCCTTTCGTAAGCACATCGTGAATGTCGAAATTCCCGCCGGCAGGGTCCAGGAGGACCGAATTGATCGGCCGTCCGATAAGTTCATCCTCATCTCTGCCCAACAACGCGCAGGCGGCTGCGTTCATTCGCTGGATCGCGCCCTCGGTGGATACCATGATCAGCGTGTCCGTCATGTTTCTGAGAATGCTGTCGACATAGTCCCGGGATACGGTCGTCTTCTCCAGGTCCTTCGCCATCTGATTAAAGCTCCCGACAAGCTCCTGGATCTCGCCTGTTGCTGATATGGTTACCCGGGTTGAAAGGTCGCCCTTCGCAAAACGGGCGGCGGAACGGCCGAGTTCTATGATCGGGTCCAGGATCGTCTTTTTGGAAGAAATGAACAGGACCACGCCGAGAATAAATGCGAGGCTGAAGCTCATCGCAACGAGAAAGAGGACAGTTTTCATGATCTGCTTATGGATCTTGTGCTCGGACAGGCCGATCGTAACCGTGCCCAGGGTATCCACGCCCAGCATGATCGGCACGGATACCTCTTTGACACCCACCTGATGTTTGATGGCCGCAAGGATATCCGGCAACTCACAGTCTTTCGACAACCCCTGAAGGACGTCTTTCAGTCCCGGCCACTTATAGTTGATGCTCTCAAATTGCGTGGTAAGGATCTTGCCTTCGTTGTTCCTGATGATGGTATAGATGATCTCTTCATCCGTGTTCAATTCAGTGTAAACGGTATTCAAGCGGAGATTGCCGCTTATGATCAAGGCGTTTTCGTTGCGATTCGCGATATTGGCCGCAAGACCCATCCCCTTGCTCGTCAGGGAATCCTTGAGCATAGCTGCAACATTGTTCCCGATGACGGCACTGGTCACGCAGGTGCCGATAAAAAGGATGATGGAGATGTCCTTGAGGAATTTAAACCGGATGTTTTTCCTGAAATCTTTTTTAGTCATAGGTCATCATTCCGTCCCCCCCCCCCTGAGCGGGCCTTCGCGAACGACTACTCCACGGTCCTGGTAACATTTTTCATAAAATTCGACGGGACCTGAAACTGCCCGGCTTGTGCCGACTTCAGATTAAAGATCACATCGATTTTTTTCGGAAGCTCAATGGGAATTGACGACGGCGCTGCGCCTTGCAAAATCTTTGCGGCCTTTGCCCCTGCCAGAAGTCCTTCACTATAGGAATTTGCACATACCCCCATGAGCACCCCCTTGTCTACCATGTCTTCGAGATGGGTGATGGTGACCACCTTTGCCTTGTTCGCCATGTCGACAATGATCGGGGTCGTTGATCCGATAATACTGCTGCCGGTGAGATAGATCGCGTCCGCGGTATGGACGACCTCCATCATTATCTCGGCTACTTCTTCCTTCCGGGTCAACGGGACAGCGACGATCTTCATGGGTGAATTGGTTTGAAGTTTCTGCAGTTCCTTAAGCTGCGCCTCGGAGTTTTTTTCACCCGGCGTGTACAGCACCGCCAGTTTTTTCACCGGCGCGAACTCTTTCAGTTTTTGCAGAAGGACCGACATGGGTACGTGCGTGGTGGTGCCGGTCGTGTTGTTGCCGGAGCTTTCCAACTTCCTGGCGATACCCGCGTCGACAGGATCATATACCACACTGAAGACCACCGGGATGTCCTTGATCTCTTTTGTGACAGCGAGGGTGCCGACGGTGCCCAGAGTAAGGATCAAGTCCACCCTTGCTTCGGCAAACTTCCGTATCAGGTCCGCGGCCTTCACCCGACTTCCCATTGCATTTTCCATGATGAACGTGGTTGCGGGTTCTCCAAAACCTTCCCGGTCAAGTTGCTCCCGCATGCCTTGCAGGGCCTCGTGGTAGCGACTCTCCTCAAACATGATAAGAACGCCGATTTTTTTCACCTGCGCCTCTTTCCCGTAAACGCCTGCCCCTATCCAGAGACCGTCGTCAAGCTTTAATACATAGGCTATCTTATCTTCGATCTTTTTTGATATCGGGTTTGACCATTTATAGTAGTACCAGCCGCTCCCCTTTCTGGCGGTTTCGATCAGTCCCCTGATGAGGTACCTCCCGTCCGCATCCTGCATATCGATGAGATCCCTGCCTATCAGCTTTGGATTGGACCCGTGGGCAACATTAACCCCGTTAAAATCATAGGCGAATATATACAGGTCTCTATCGATAAACTCGCCCCTTTTCTCGGTTCCCGCCCGGGTGATTTCTGCAAGGGTCTTTTCTCTGCCATATTGCTTGTACCATTGCGCCGCCCTCTCTATCATCACCTTTGCTTCTTCTTTCGAGCCCTGGCCGACTTTTTGTCCGGCAAAGCCGGCGCTCATGGGCCCGAACAGGAACAAACCCGCCACCATAGACGCCAGGATCTTTTTCATATGCCTGCCTCACTTTCAACAGTCTCTCAGTATGAACTCCATGACAATCGTTCTCTTGTTTTGTTCACCAACGGGCGACCCTTATTCTTCAAGATCTATTCACGTCAAGGGACGCTGCCGGGGACCGTAAAGCTGAAGGTCGTTCCCTTGCCCCGCTCCGATTCGCACCATATCCGGCCGCCCTGTCTGCGGACCAGCGCCTTCACGTATGCGAGACCCATGCCTTCTCCGGGGACGTCCTGTTTTCCCGCCCTGCGGAAGATCTCGAAGACCTTGTGCATGTCCTCTTGTGCGATCCCGCGTCCGTTGTCGCTGACATGAAAGGTCGTTTCATGCGCGCCTTGCTCGGCGGTGATCACGACTTTCCCCTCGCGGCCCTGCTCCAGATACTTCAAGGCGTTGTCGAGCAGGTTGCCCATGATCTGCCCCATGGCGATCTTGTCGGCGGTGATCAGGGGAAGCCCTTCCACGATGACAGACGTTTTGCTCCGCTCGATCTGGTGCGCGAGCGAGCTGAGGATCGATCCCGTCAGGTCCTTCATATCGACGACTTCCGGTTTCAGTTCCCGATGTCCCTCGCGGGACAGCGCCAGGATCGCGTTGATAAGGCCGTCCATGCGGCTGACCGATGACTCGATGAACTTCATGGCAACCGGCGCGTCCTTCTGGATTGCCGTGTTGAGCCGCGCGCGTTCCTTCTCGCCCAGATGGGGGATGCACTGCGTGAGGACCGATTCAATGTCCTGTAACGCGTACTGCAGCTCTCCGGTAAATCCCTTGATGCTGACGAGGGGCGCGCGCAGATCGTGAGAAACGATATTCGCGAAGGACAACACGTCCTCGTTGCTCTGCTTTAATTCCGTCGCATACTGATGAAGCTGTTCCTCGGCCTTCTTCCGTTCCGAAATATCACGGTCAAATGAGAGAATATACCGGTGATCGCCGAGTTCCAGCAGGCCTGCACTCACTTCCACGGGAAAAGTCGTCCCATTCTTCCTGAAATGTCGCATCTCCGTTTTAATCCATTCTCCGCTCACGACGCGCTGAATCAGGTGAGGCGAATCCTGCCCTTCATCAGGAATGTCGAGGTCTTTGATGTTTTTCCCGATCAGTTCGTCGACCGTATAACCATGCGCTTCCGCCGCTGCTGTATTGGCAGCGATGATGTTTCCTGCCTGTGTACCTTCCGCCTCAAGGATAAAGATAGCGTCTCCCGCGCTCTCGAAGAGCATCCGAAACCGCTTTTCGCTTTCCTGCAGAATCTCCTCAGCCCGCCTCTTCTCGCTGACGTCCCTTGCAACATGAACGACCTGGACAATAGCGCCATCATTGTCTTTAATGGGCGACGCGGAGACCTCCACGTAGATTTTTTTTCCTTCTTTTGTATAGTGGATGTGTTCTTCCGTACAGTGCGTGCCTGTTTTGACGGTTTCCACGAGCGGACAGGCGTCGTCAGGAGGAGTGCATACGTCCCTGCGATGATGGGTCACCTCGTAGCAGGTCCTGCCAATGACTTCTTCCTCCTGTACTCCCAACCCTCGCAGGAACGGCTTATTGGCGAGAAGAATCTTGAAATCTTTGGTATCGATGGTCATTACCGCATCATTCAGACTGTCCAAAACGGTTTTCAAGAACGACTGCGATTGCTGAAGTTCCGCGGTTCGCGCTTGTATGCGATTTTCCAGGGTTTCATTGAGCTCTTTGAGATTTTCCTCGGCATTTTTTATCCTCGCAATGGTGTCCCTCGTAAGGCTGATCACGATATATACAAAGACCGCGCCTCCAAGAAAGACCAGCCCTGTTACCAGTTCCAGGGGAAACCTGATACGCCCGACCAGAACGGTCAGGAATGCAAGATACCCCGTGAGAAAAAAGACCATGAGCAAGATCATGACGCGCCATCGTCTCAGCACCTCTCGCGGAATATACTCCTTTGTCTTTTCGCCCCGAAGAATGGCGACAAACATGAAAAGGACCCCGCACAAAACCAACAGACCCGTCACGATCTCGACAACGTTCATAGAACACCTCAACCGGCTTTCTCCTATCCTCGTAGAGGATCGGTCCTCCAGAACGGCATCACGATGCTTTCTCTCCGGGCGGTGCTGATTTGTCCGGGATCGTAAAACTGAACACGGTTCCGATCCCTGGTTCTGATTCGCACCAGATACGGCCATCGTGGCTTTTGACCAGCGTTTTCACGTATGCCAATCCCATCCCTTCGCCGGCCACGTCCTGCTTCCCCGCCCTTCGGAAGATCTCGAAGACTTTTTGGATGTCGTCTTCGGCGATCCCCCGTCCGTTGTCCTTGACGCGCACGATCGTTTCCTTTTCCGAGCGTTCCGCGGTTATTTCGATCCTGCCCGGTCGCCCCGGTTCAAGGTATTTCAGGGCATTGTCCAGGAGGTTCCCCATGATCTGCTCCATGGCCGTCCTGTCCGCGACGATCACGGGCAGCGTGCCGATCGTGACAGTCGCTCGCTTTTGATCGATCTGGTGGGCAAATGTTGCAAGGAGAAATTGCATAAAGGCCGCCAGGTCAATGGATTCCGGACGAAGCTCCCGGCCGCCGAAGCGTGAAAGCTTGAGCATGGCGCCGATGAGCCCATCCATCCGGTCTATGGATGATCCAATGAACCCGGCGGACTCGGCGACATCTTCCCGAAACAGCTGGTTCAGCTTGTCCAGTTTTTCCTTGGGAAGAACGTGCGCGAAGGTCTCGATCAGTATAAGGGCCTCCCGCAGAGACCGTTCCAGCTCGACCGTAAAGCCCTTCACGTTCACCAGGGGAGCACGTAGGTCGTGGGACACGCTGTACACGAACGACTTCAATTCTTCATTGGTCTCCCGGAGTTTCTCGGCGGAGCGCGCGATCTGTTCCTCGGCGAGTTTTCGGTCCTTGATGCTGATAAAGCTCTCGATAAGCAGGGGCCGCCCCTGGAGTGACAACTGGACGACGGATTTCAGGATCGGGACGCGGTCACCCTGCGCCGTGATGAGTATCCGCTCCGAATTATCGACCGTTTCCCCGCCGTCCGTGATGGGGCAGTACCCTGCTCCGGCGGGACAGACAAACAAGTGGCAGGCGCGCCCGACAATCTCCTCTTTCGGCGCCCCGATCATTTCCGCTGCAAAGGAGTTTACCTGCACGATCTCGTGGGTATGGTAATCGATCACGACGATGCCTGCATGGATGGAATCAAGGATATTTTTCACATGTTCTTCGTTTTGCCTCAGCAGTTCTTCGGCCTGTTTCCGGACGGTCAGTTCCTGCTGGATCTGATCGATCATGCGGTCGAAAAAATTCGCGAGCGCGCCGAATTCATCCTGGCGGTCGCCGTTGAGCCGGACGGTAAGATCCCCCTGCATAACGGCCTTATTGGCGTTGATCAGGTCCCGAATGGGACGGGAAATGAATTTCAGGATGACCCAGGTGAGGAAAAAACCGAATACCAGCGTGGCGGCCCCGGTCCCTGCCAGCAGCGCGTTGCGGTGAGAAACCGCGTGGTCGTGCGTCGAACGGTGAAAGAAGGTGAGCAGCAAGACCGGCTGCCCTTCCGGTCCGCCGGGGGAAGCGAACAACCTTCGGTGGATTGAGGTCGAACCGGACGGAGGATCTCCAAGATGGACCGTTTCCCCGTCCCGGGAGATGGTGATTGCATCGAAACCGAACCGCGCGACATCGCTCTGCAGCGCTGCCGCGGCCTCCTGCACGGTCGCCGCTGTCCCGGGGTACAGTTCCTGCGCGGCCCGTAATGCGAACCGGTCGGCATTCTCGTCATACTGCCGGTTCAGTTCGCCCTCCATGTCGCGCATCAGGAATATGGCAACGGCGAAACCAACGGCGGCAACGGCATAGAGCACCGTTGCCGTGATCTTCACGGCAATGCTCGTCTGCCAGTTTTTTGTCCAGTCGCTGGTTGTCGCGAGGGGCCTTTCCATTATTTAAATCCTATTTTTTTCAAAAACATCGCCATGGGACAAATACCGCTGATGCCCGCCATGATAAGCGCAAATCCCAGGAACCAGGGGAAAAACCAGAGCGCGTCGCGAAATAACACGTAGGATATGATCAGAAAACCCGCGACTACCAGGCGCAGCGCCCGCTCTGCATCAAAACCGCGAGTCGTTGCGAAGGATTCCGTTCCTGACAGCCGGACGGATGTAGATCCGTATCGCAACCGTGACACCAAAAGCGGAACACGCCAGTTGGTGATCCCTTCAAATAGTTCGAAGCCGATGTATCCATAGACCGCATAGTCCCATCTCATGAAGAGGAACAGGATCAAGGTTGACCCGAGGATCAATCGGAAAAAACGCTCAGTCATAAAACCTCCTTCTTGCTCAGCATGGCGAAACAGCATCACCGGTCCCCGTACGGTCCGGTGAACGACTGTCCTGCCGGGAATAGTTCCTACTCTTTTTTCGGCACTTTGATGATGGAGAGAAGCAGTCCGAGGTTCTGAATTGCCTTGCTGAACGCCTCGTACTCCACCGGTTTCGTGACATACACGTTGCATCCCAGTTCGTAGCACTTCGCCACTTCCGCGGGGTTGTCCGTGGTCGTCAGTATGACGACGGGTATCTGCTTCGTACGCTCATCGTTCTTAATGATCTTGAGCACCTGGTAGCCGTCCAGAACAGGCAGGTTCAGGTCGAGCAGCATGACCATCGGGGCCGGATGGGTGTCGCCCGTGTAACCGTCCCTTTTCAGCAGGAAATCGACGGCCTTCTGGCCGTCATTGAGCATCATGATCTCATTGGCAATCCCGGCCCGCCTCAGGTTCTTCTCGATCAGCATCGCATGGCCGGGGTCGTCTTCAACTAATAAAATCATCACCGCCTCAAACTGTTCCATAAACGCTTCTCCTTTTTCCCCTCAAATTATGCACGCACGGCTGCCGGATGGGGGATCGTAAAACTGAAGGTCGTTCCCTTCCCCGGCTCCGATTCGCACCATATCCGGCCGCCCTGTCTGCGGACCAGCATCTTCACGTACGCGAGACCCATGCCTTCGCCGGGGACGTCCTGTTTCCCCGCCCTGCGGAAGATCTCGAAGACCTTGTGCATGTCCTCTTGCGCGATCCCTCGGCCATTATCAATGACATGGAAAACGACCTCTTCTTCATTGCGCTCGGCAGTAACGGTTATTTCCCCCGCGCGGACCGGATCAAGATACTTCAAGGCATTATCGAGAAGATTTCCCATGATCTGCTCCATGGCGAGCTTGTCAGCGGTAATTATCGGAAGATCTCCGATGGTTACGACTGTCTTCCGCTGTTCGATCTGGTGCGCGAGGGAACTGAGGATCGACTTCGCGAGCGCAGTCACATTGAGCGGTTCGGGTTTGAGTTCCCGGTGTCCCAACCGTGACAGGACCAGGACCGCATTGATGAGCCCGTCCATCCGGCCGACCGATGACGTGATAAAGTCCATTGCCACGGGCACATCCTTCCGGTACGTTGTCGCGAGTTGAGTCCTGTCCTGTTCGCTCAGGTGGGGCATGCACCGATCGAGGATCGGCTCTATTTCCTGCAACGCGTACTGCAGTTCGCCGGCAAATCCCTTGATGCTGACCAGGGGCGCGCGCAGATCGTGGGAAACGATATACGAGAACGACAAGACATCCTCATTGCTCTGTTTGAGTTCCGCGGCATACTGCTGGAGCTTCTGTTCCGCGCTCTTTTGGTCGGTGATATCGATAAACGCCTCGAGAAGCACCTGCTCGCCTTCGATCTCAATGGGCACCACGGTTTTTAATATGGGAATACGTTTGCCGTCTTTGGTGATGATGATTTTCTCGGCTTGATCCACCGTGGTATGCAGATCAATGAGCGGGCATTTATCGTCTTCGGTCGGACAGAACGATTTATTGCATATCTCGCCGACGATCTGCTCTTCCGAGTCATATCCCATGAGATCCAACGCCGCTTTATTGGCACTCCGGACCTTCTTGTCCATGCCCATTACAACGACGCCATAGGGTGTCGCGCTCAGGATCGTCTTTAACGTCTGTTGGGTGTGCAAAAGCTGGTATTCCGCGATCTTCCGCTCCGTGATGTCCCGGTCAAAGGCCAGGACGAGCTTGTGATCGCCGATCTCCAGCAAACCAGCGTTTACTTCCGCAAAAAAAACCGTTCCGTTCTTTCTGCGATGGGTTACCTCGTGGAATTGTATCCTCTCTCCGCCCAGGATACGCCGCATCAAGTGGGGGGCGTTTTGTGCGGTCTGCGGAGTGTCCAGCTCCCGGATATTTTTATTGATCAGTTCATCAACCGCATACCCGTGCATTTTCGCCGCTGTTTTGTTCAGCGCCACTATCTTCCCGGCCTCCTCGCCTTCCGCCTCAAGAATAAAAATGGCGTCGCCCGCGGTTTCAAACAGCATCCGGTACCGCTTCTCGCTTTCCTGGAGCAATTCATCCGCTTTTTTCCGTTCGGCGATCTCTTTCTCCAGGGGCTTCATCGCCGTTATATTCACGGTATACCATAAAAATAATCCCAACAGACCGATAAAGATGACCGAACCGCCGATGAGCTTGAAACTCAGTTTGTTAAGACTTTTTTCTATCATCGAAAAATCTTTGGCCAGCTCGAGGGTGATCAAATACTCCCCTTCGTACGAGACCTTTTGTTGTGCGCGGTAAAAATGTTTCACGGGCAGCGGGCTCTTATATTCCACAAGCACGAAATTGTTCGGGGCAATGGCCCTGATTTCGAGCACGTCCGGATGCTCCTTTCCCCATTGAATGAGAAAATTTTCCACCGTGCCGTAATCGTGCTTCAGCAAAGCTTCATGCACAAGGGCCCCCATGAGGTCCAGTTCATTCCTGACATCGTTCTGCCGGATATCCTTGAGAAACCTGCGCTGCTGAGACACAATGACCACGTCCGCCGCCACCAGGGAAACGAGCAGTACGGCAACGAACCAGAAGACCGGCCGGCTGTATTTGAAGGCTGAATCTCTCATCATTATTTGATCCCGATCTTTTCGAGCTGCCGGACGATCTCTCGCATGCTGTCGTAATCATTATCCTGTCCCGCTACGATGCCGGTCGCGCCTTCTTTTACCCCGGTGAGTATCGCTCTGCCCGAATTGTCGTTTTTCAGGTCCGATAACGCCTTGCGCAGGGCCTGCACCGTTTTTTCGGGGAGTTTGCCGGAGGCGACGATCAGATGGTCGGAAAATTCCGGGGTGCGGGCCAGCATTCTGAGGCCGCGTTTTTCATAATGCAAAAAAATATCCTCCCTCATGGCGCCGGCGTCAAAGTCGCCAGACAACACCCCGAGCGCGACATTTTGATGCCTGCCGAGAAACGCATGGGTCCCCAGTGTATCGATAGGTACCCCCGCCTTCCTCAACTGGTATAAAGGCACTAAATGACTCATCGTGGAATTGGTGTCTCCAAAGGCAAACCGCTTTCCCCGCAGGTCCGCGAGACTGCGTACGGGACTGTCTTTGGAGACAAAAATGACGCCGCGGAACGTGGCCTTTCCGTTAGTCTCGAAACGTCCGAGAATTGATTTTTTACCGTACCGGTCCGCCATCTTTATGTACGGCGCGGGCCCCATATAGGCAAGGTCAAATTTGTCCTTGCCCATTTTATCGATCTGTTCCTCGTAGTCCCGGGTAACGACGACCTTGATCGGTTGACCGATCTTTTGGCTGAGATAAGTCGCAAGCGGATCGAACCTCTCGTGGAGTTGCCCCTCAATCATGAAAGGGTGTATACCGAATAACAGAGGCTCCTGCGCGTATACGGTCCCTGCTGAAGATAACAGCAACGGCAAGAACATGAAGACTGAAAGAAAAACTGATCGAAGAATACTCATTGACGACCTCCCTAGTGTCTCACGAGTTGAACGCCGCGCCCTGAGTGCCCGCCCCCGCTATGATGCGATGAGCATTATCCATCATTCATTCAATGCTCATTTTTTTCAGCTCTTTTATTTTTTTCAGATCGTCCAAAATCGTCCGCAGATTGTCGTAATCCTTGTCTTCGACCTGCCCGATCGCGGTCAAGCCTTCCTTGATGGAAGTCATGATTGCGATGCCTTCAGGGCTGTTTTTCAGTTCATACAGCGCCTTGCGCAATATGGTTACCGTCTGTTCCGGAAGTTTATTGCTCGTGACAAATATATGTTCCGAAATATCGGGGGTCCTTTCGAGGACCCGAAGTCCTCTCGATTCATATTTAGCAAAGATTTCGTCCTTTACGGCCCCGGCATCAAAATCTCCGGCCAAAACTCCCAAGGCGACATTTTCGTGTTTATCAAGAAAGTTATACGTGTCGATTTGGTCCAGCGTTACACCGGCCTTCCAGAGCATTTGTAACGGCACCCTGGTCATGGTGGAGTTTTTGTCGCAGAAGGCGAACTTTTTCCCGCGCAGGTCTCGCAGGGTTTTTATGCTGCTGTCTTTCTTCACAAATATCATGCCGTGAAAATAACCTTTCCCCTTGTTTTCGATGCGGGCAAGAAGGGGCTTCCTGCCGTAAATAGTGACCATTTTGACATACTCGGAGGGCCCCATAAATGCAATGTCCAGCGCGTCCCTGCCGATGCTGTCAATTTGGTCCTGATAATCTCTCGTAATGACGATGGATACTTTTCTGCCGAGTTTTTTTTCAAAATACTCAACGAGCGGCGTAAACCGCTTGTGCAACTCCGTTGCGGCCAGATACGGATGGATGCCCAGTTTTAACGGCTCTGCCGCTGCTGTTTCCGATACCGGCAGAGACAGGAAAAGAAAGAATACGGATGCAAGACAATAAAGCGTACATTGTTTCATGATCGTTCTCCTCTTGAGATGATAAAAATGTTTTCCTCCGGGTTCGTGACCACGTACGTCAAGCTCTCTACGCTAACCGCGGGGAACCACCTGGCATGACAACTTGACAACGGGACCATGAAGGATGAGAACCGCAACACATAACGAATTAATTACAAGTATATCAAATAAATGAGAGCGACAAGGGAAATAATTGACAACGCAGGGGGAGGTGGTGGAGGAATAAACTCTGTTCGTTTCATCAGGGCGACCACGCCGGCGACGTGTAGTTCGCGTCGTTCGGGGTGATCCGCTCGAGGTCCGTGCCGTCGGCATTCATGATGTAAAGGTTTGACTTGCCCTCGCGGTTTGAGCTGAACAGGATCTGTCTGCCCGAGGGCGACCACGCGGGGTTCTCGTCGCTCCCCGGACCGCTCGTGAGGAGACGCATGTCCGACCCGTCCGGGTTCACCGTCGCGATCTTGAAAAGCCCCCTGATCTGAGAAACAAACACGATCCGGTCTCCCCGCGACGACCATTGGGGCGAGGCATTGTACGTTCCTTCGAAGGTGATCCGGCGTGCGTCGGTCCCATCTGCGCTCATGATGTAGAGCTGCGGCGAACCCGCCCTGCCCGAGGTGAACACGATCTCCCGTCCATTCGGCGACCAGGCCGGGGAAACATTATCGTAGGTCCCGTACGTAAGCCGCTCAAGATCGCCCCCCATCCTGTTCATGGTGTAGATCTGGGCGCCGCCGTCCTTGCTCATGGCCGCGGCCAGGCGTTTCCCGTTCGGCGACCAGGCCGGAGAGATGTTCAGCCCTTCATTGCCCGCCATCTTCCACCGCTTGCCCGTCTCCATGTCCAGCCCGAAAAGATCGGGGTTCCTGTCCTTGTACGAAACGTAGGCGAGCACTTTCCCCTCGGGGTTCCAGGCAGGGGACAGACAGATGGAGCGGTCCGCGGTGATCTTCATCGCGTTCTGGCCGTCGTAGTCCATGACGTAGAGCTCTTTGGCGCGGGTCTTGTCCGAGACGTAGGCGATACGGGTCCGCGCGATGCCCTTCTCGCCCGTGTACCGCGAAACGATCTCGTCGGCAAAGGTATGAACCATGCGCCGGAACGTTTCTTCATTACCGAAATAGTCCTTGTTCGTGATCCGCATTCCCGATGCCGCGTCATACAGTTTGCCGGACAGCACGACGTCCTTTCCCTTTCTCTGGATCCTGGCCCACACCACGCCGGTAAGGCCAAAGGTGCCGCCGCGCTTGATCAGGTCCGAGGCGGGCTCACTGTTTCCCGTTATCCTGAGGTCCAGTTTTTTCGGGTCCATGACCTCGAAGATCTGGGAGCGGCGCAGGTCCGATTGCAGCACTTCGAGCGCCATGTCGCGGAGCGCCGGAGATCCCGTTTCATCCTGAATATCGAGCACCGTGATGGGGATCTTTTTGGCCTCACCGCGGATCACCCCGAGATAATATTGGGCGGTCGCAGGAATCGCGGTCAGCAGAATAAGCGCTATGATGAAGAGAATGCGTTTCATGATTTTTCCTTATCAAACTTCAGGGCCGGCCGCACAGAACTGATTTTCCCCGGTCCCTGATTCCCTGACCCTCTCCTGGCACTCAATCTTCCGGAATCAAATCCACGGTGAATTCCAATGACTGTTGAAAAAATTCGTCCGGCAAACGCGGAAACGGGTTTGACGCTTGTATTGCGCGGTACGCAGCCTGCTTGAAGGTGAAGGAACCGTTCGAATAGTCGTCATCCAAACGAACAGCTACCAGCCAGCCGGATCGGTTGATTTTAAATATCACCCTCGCTTTTGCATTGATACTGTCCGGAGGAGGGTTCCAATTCTGCCTTATCTTTTCGCTGACGGTGTCGATATACCAGGAATATTTAAAGTCCTGCCGGGGTGTGACGTCAACCCCTTCGCTTTTCTTTCCCGCTGTCGCAGGTCCTTCGGCAGGAGCGGAAGGAATGGCAGGCGATTTTTTCGGCGTTGCCTCACTGGATTTTGTCTGTTCCATCGGCGCCGGCGTCTTCTTCTTCAGCGTAAGATCGGGAATGCTGTCTTTTTTTCTCGCCGCCTTTTTAAGCTCCACTGCCGCCTTTTTCGTCTTCGGAGACGGCTTCGCCGTATCCGGCATCGCTTCCTTTTTCGGGGGCACGGGAGCGGCTGCGGGTATCGGCACGGTTTCCTTCGGCTGCCCCACCAGTTTCACCTGATACGATGGAGGAAGAACTGTTTTCGGGATCACCAGGAAGTGCAGAAAAAGCGCGACAGCCACAATGGCGGCATGCAGAAAAAAGGAGTAGGAGACCGCAAGTGCAAGCGTATATTTTGACTGTTCAGGCCTCTTCCTCGAAGGTACTATCCTCGAAGGCCTCTTCCTCGAATGCAACTTCATCGAGCGGGCTCACCCCCGGGGGCGGCCTCGGTCACCATGCCGAGCCGGTCAATGCCCGCGCGTTTTACAATGTCCATTACCTGCACCACGGCCCCGTAGGGAGCGTCCTTGTCGGCGCGAAGATAGACATTGATAAGAGGCTTGGATTTACGGAGGGAGTTGAGCACATCCTTGAGTTTCGAAATGTCCACCCGCTCCTGCTCCACGAACAACGCCTGCGAACGGGTGACCGTCAGCACGACCCGGTCCTCCTGCTTCACCGTATTGGCCTCGGATTTGGGCAGGTTCACGTCCAGTCCCCGGCTCATCATCGGCGAGATAATCATGTAAAAGAAGAGCACCACGAGCAGCACGTCGATCAGCGGCACGAGATTGATCTCGCGCATAAGATGCCGTTCCCGTCGCTCGAAGCTCATGGTTTCCTCCGGAGCAGGTTCCGCTCGATGAAGCTCAGGAACTCCATGGAAAAGGAATCCATCCGCGTGGAGATGCTCCTGATCTTCTCCGAAAAATAGTTATAGGCGATCACCGCCGGGATGGCCACGAACAGCCCCATGGAGGTGTTGATGAGCGCCGCCGCGAGTCCCGGTGCAAGCGCGCCGATATCCCCCGTTCCCTTGAGGCCAATGCCGTAGAAGGCTTCCATGATGCCCCATACCGTGGCCAGGAGGCCCAGCAGCGGCCCTACGGTGCCCGTCGTGCCGAGGAATGCGAGGTAGCGCTCCATGTAGATGATCTCGTCCTGCGTGTTGATCTTGAGCGAGCGCTCAATTTCCTGGGAAATAAGCGGCCGCTCCTCCTCGGTCACCTTGCCGTCCGGCAGGGTCTTGATGATGGACTCGGCCTTCCGGTAGCCTTCCACGAAGAGCGTGGCAAGGGGACTGTATTTCTTCTCGTCAGCGATTTTAAAAAGCTCTTCGATCTTCTTTGTCTTCCGGAACGCGCTCAGGAAGGCGTGGGACTCATTCTCCGATCTTCTCAGGAACTGATACTTGAGAAGAATCATGGCCCAGGAGACCACGGAAAATCCCATCAGGATGAACACGATCACCTTGCCGAACCAACTGACCTCCCCGAAGAGTCCGACCACTCCTGTGCCTATTCCAGGCACCGCGCTGATTGCAAGCATAATTACCTCCGTAGACTAATTGGAAATTGAAGATTGGAAATTGGAAATTTTAAATTGAGGCAAAAAACAATTTGCAATCTAAAATTTCCAATTTGCAATTTCCAATTCGGTGTCAATAGACGCCGATCACCTTCCCCATTTCCGACACATCATACCCGCCCATGCTGACGATCCGCTCCCGGAAATCCTTGTCCTCACGAATGATCCCGAGCAACGCCTGCATCATCGGCGTATCATAAAAATCCCGCACTATGGCAAGATCATACCGCTCCTGCGCTACGGGGACGAAATCGAGATCGAGCGCCTGCGCCGCCGAGAGCACCGCCAGCCCGGTGTCCGCCGCGCCCGAAAGCACGGCTGCTGCAACCGCCATGTGGGTGAATTCTTCATGATAATACCCGTTTACTGCGCCCGGGTCAATCCGTAATTTTTTCAGATGCAGGTCGGTCAAAAGCCGCGTACCGGCGCCTGCCTGTCGGTTCACAAACACCACGTCCTTGCGTCTCAGATCGTCGAACCCCTGGATGCCTTTGGGGTTGCCCTTCGGAACGATGAAGCCCTGGGTCCGGTACACAAGGTTTACGAGCATGATCTTCGTATCCGGCAGAAGCTTCTTGATGTAACTTATATTATACTCTCCCGTTTCCTCATCGAGCAGATGCGTACCCGCGAGATGCGCTTCTCCGCGTTTGAGCGCGAGGAGGCCGCCCATGCTTCCCACGTGCGCGGATGAGAGCGAATACTCCGGATGTTTTTTCCTGAGATAATTGCCGAGCACGTCAAGGGCATTGTCATGCGAACCGATGCACACAATGGTGTTCTCGATCTCGCGGGCCGTGCGCAGTAACTCCACGGTCACTGCGTGACCGGCTGCAATCCCCTCGCTCTGCGCGGGAACACGGATGATACCGTCCGCGCGCACCAGCGACATGAGCGCCCCCGCCCCCCTGGTCACGGGCGTGGCGATCAGGTTGCCTGACACGCTCCCGAGCTTCACGCGGATGAACTCCTCCTGTCCGAGCGAGGACGCCACCTGCCTGCCGAGCTTTGCCGTGATCGTGTCCGGACCCGACGCTTTCAGGCCCAGGAATGCGTAGACCAGCGGTTTGACGAAAAGTGTGAAAGTAAGCGCCGCTGATACGGGATAGCCCGGGATGCCGATCACGGGTTTGCCGTTGACGATCCCGAGGATCACCGGCTTGCCCGGCTTGATGGAGACGCCATGAACAAGGACCTTCCCGAGTTCGGCGATCACATCGACGGTGAAATCTTCCCTGCCCGCGGATGATCCCGCGTTGATCACAACCAGATCGGAATCGGCAAGCGCGTCGAGAATGTTCTGTCTCAGAAGAGCGGCGCTGTCCTTTACGATATTCTTTCGAACAGCATGGGCGCCATACTCCGTAGCCGTCGCCGCAAGCATGGTTGAATTGAAATCGATGATATCGCCCCGCTTCAGGTCGCTGCCCGGCTCCACCAACTCGGTGCCGGTCGGGATAATCGAGACCACGGGCCTGCGCCGCACCATGACTGTGGAATGTCCGCTCGCGAGCATCGCGGCCATGTCAACAGGACGGACCACGTGGTTCTCGGAGATGATAAGCTCGGTTGCGACAATGTCCTCACCCACCAGACGCACATGCTGCCAGGGTGTAGCAGGTTTGAGTATCTCTATCTCCGATTCCGATATCTTCTCCACATCCTCGATCATGATAACGGCATCGAATCCATCCGGCATGGGGTCGCCGGTGTCGATCGCGACTGCCTGCGCCGGAACGTTGAGCCGCTTGGGCCTGGTCTCTGCGGCACCAAAGGTATCGACGAACTTAACGGCATAACCGTCCATTGCCGCGGAGTGGTAGAACGGCGACGATATTTTCGCGATCACGGCCTCGGAGGTCACGCGCCCGAGCGCGTCGCCAACAGGAATACGTTCACCGGAAAGAGGCGCACCGATACCGGCAGCCGTCAGCGCGTCATTATACTTTTTGATAGCGTCGGCAAGCGGTTCGTTGGAGAGATATTTTTTTTGTTTGAAGGTCATATCAGTTTAGTAAAATCTCGTACCCTTAACTTAATCTACGACTCCTATTATGCCACTTCCATCGCAACACGTGCCGCTAATCCCGCTACAAAAGACGTGAGCCCCGTCAGTTTGCTCATTTCGGAATATGCACCGGATTTGGAAGAGCTTCGGGGCGAAAGGATGACTGAAGCATCGATGTAAAACCCATCCATCATCAGCTTCGTGCAAAGGATTTTGAGACGCTTTGCATACGAAGCGTTACGATATTCCGGAACCAGGGGAAAGTTTGGAGAAATATCCTTGACCGGTGCGCGTAAGGCCGGGCTGTCTTCTATCAGACACAGATAGCCTACAAAAGGTCTTGCATACACTCCAAAGGTATCTCTTCGATAAGCAGCCTGCAGATCAACTGCCAAGCTGAGCGCCTGGTCACAACTGATTATGGTACTCTTCCTGAATGATGGGCCGACCTGGGCATCGAACTTTATGGCCGCGATCAGTTTTCCGTGGTTCATCACGAGCACATCCCATGATTTTACAGTGCAAAAATGGCCGGGAAGCGTAAGGCCCCGGCCTTTCCGGACGATGTCCGCATCGGGCAGGCCATTGGCATGGACAACATCGACAACAAGGTCTATAAACCCGTCCATGCTGCCGCCCGATGTCCCTGTGCTTCGCTTACGCTGGTCTTTACTACCGGCTGACTGCTTCCTCGTTCCGGATACTTTCCTGCTGGTCCAGAACGTCTTGACCGCTGAACGGGCCTTTATTTTATAATCGGCAAGATCAAGTGACATCACGAAACCCCAAAAGCATAATGAATCGTTTTCCGAAACTCTGCACAATGACTGCTGCTAATCCTAATAAGGACCGAGTAACCGTTTACCATTGAAATGGATAAGATGTGTCGGAGATTCGGCAATCCAGGCAACTGTTTCCCAAGCAATATCGTAGAGGTATTTTATCATCGTCCGCCGGTTGAGAAACGCGGTCACATAAACAATGCCTGCCTTCGACCCCGCAAACAGTTCCTTTAACTCCTGTCTGCGCTTAGGGCTTACGGGTCCGTGACTGGTCACCGCTTCAATAAGAAAGAGCCAGTCCTTCTCAACGTGATGCACCACAACATCCGGCATCTTTCCATGTTCTTCGATCTTTACACCAAGCGCCTTCAAAGCGTCGGTGTCAAAATAAACCAATTTCACTTTAGAATGGCTAATATAAAGCACACGCCCGGCTGGGGTATACAGTGCGCAAAAATCGGCAAGAACCTTTTGTATCAAAATATTTTGCCTGCCCGGCAAAAGAGTGATGTCCTCACTGTTTGACAGTATAACAGGAATCCGTGGCATTTCACGTTCTTTTCCGTGGCGACGTTCCAAAGTTTTCATAATTTGCCAGCACTCACTTTTGGCTTGCTAATTCGGCTTACTTGATTCCCGGAGCAGTTACAAGCTGTATATCCCGTTAAGTTTAACAATATCCCAAATTGGGTTTAATGTCAACATCATGGTATAAAGAGGCCGAATGAAAAACTCCACTTACGACATTGCCTATCTTGAATTACGTCGGATACTTAAAGACTTGCGAGAAGAGAAGCATCTGACCCAAGAGCAATTGGCCCGTAAACTTTCTGTTCCCCAAAGCTTCGTCAGCAAGTATGAGACCGGTGAACGACGGCTAGACGTTATAGAAACCTTGCAGATTTGCCAAGCGCTCGAAACTTCAATAAATCAGCTGTTATCTAAAATCTCGAAGAGGGTCAAATGGCCGGCAAACCGATAAAAAAGAAGTCAAGTATTCAAACTGCCAAATTGATTACTCCAACGACGGCTCTAATCGTAGAGAAAACAACAACGGGTAACGCTACTGCTCGCCGTGCAGCGCAAATTCTTGTAGAAAAACAAGAAGGCTTTGCTCTCCCTACACCTAAGCAGAAAAAAAATATTGTTGTCGCTTTTGTTAAAAAAGATATGATCGTTTATGGTCGTGCTTTTGACATTGTTAAGCTACTTGCTCCTGTCAATCTCGATGATTTAGCAGAAGTTGAAGCAAAAATTAACAAAATCCAGCTTTTCGAAATTAAATCGACAAACAAAGAGAAAATGGGCCTTAACTTTAGAGGATATTTTTTTAGTCTTACCGCTGCTGAGGTACTTGTCGCCCAAAGCCTCAAGCTGCAGTTCAAATTTGCATTGGTCAACACTTTAACGAAGCACTACGTCGAACTCAGCCTGAACGAGCTATTCGGTCGAGCTAAAGGCATCTATCCAACTTGGAGCATTCTGTTATAATCTTGGGATCGATGCTCTCGACATACTTCGCGGCATCGTCGGAAAACCTACCCGTTGTGATTAAGACGCCCTTCTTTGCTCTTTTCCCATGAAGCGCGCCGACGAATTTCTGAATCTCAGGCCGACCCACGGTGCCTTCCAAGCTCTTGGCCTGCAGGTAGATCACATCCAGCCCCAGACGATCTTCCTTGATAATTCCATCAATTCCTTCATCGCCGCTTTGACCGATGGACTTACCCGCGTCCGCACGCGAACCGCCGTAACCAAGCGCAACCATCGCATCGACAACCAGCCGCTCGAAGAACTGGGGAGAGTTGCCCTTGATGAGCTCCAGTATCTCGGATGCCAGGTCGGCCCGGATATTTAAATATGCTTTTTGAAGAATCTCTTCAGGAGTTTCTATAGGTGAAGAATCGGTATGGGTATTATCCGAAACTTGATCGGTCTTTGAGGTATGGAACTCGACAAATTCAGGAAATTGATTAAGGATCTTTACATCGATGCGGTCATGGCCTTTTTTGTGCAACTCCTTGCCTCTTTCGGTAATGCGAAACCAGCCTCTGCGAGGAGATTCAAAAACATTTGCCTGGACGAAATAGCTCTTTGCCCAGGCAATGCGGTTGTCGAATTTTGTTTGCATCCCGCTCGGAAGCAACTCACGAAGGTCAGCCTCGGCAATATTCATTCGCCTGGCAATGATCTCCCTCGCCTCCTTCATGGAATGCTCTTTGCCGTCCGCGGCAATGTCCAGCAAGGTCTTGAAGAACGACTGGAAATCAGGAACCGCCATGATCGATCTCCTTGCTAATTCTATCAGTATTGATGCCTCTTCTTAACCAAGGCAAGAATACAATAACGATGAGGAAATGGCAAGAGGATTCAAGCGAGTCACAAGACACATTGATGAGATGAGAAGGGTAGAACATGGTCTTCGTCCGGGTTAATATCGACAAAGATTTCACTACAAGAACTTCGTCGGAAATGACCTGATACGCTTTTTAGAGTCTTACGTTGGAGTCGAGTAATATCCTAACGGGGTTTTTTACCATACCGCTCGTTGTGCAAGGCCTCCCGTTCCCGGACCAGACCAGCAAGTATGTTCTCTACCGAGAGCCCCTTTTCCTTCAGAATCCTTGCGATGCGTCTTCTCGCTTCGTCCAGTTCGATCTTTCGAGGCATAATTATGACCACGTCTCCCACGGGCACCAGTGAAACAGTCTGGCCTTCCTCAAGATGCGTCATCCGGCGTAATTTCTTGGGGATGGTCAGTTTGCCCTGGGCCTTGATCTCTGCTGTATACGGTTTTGTTGCAAACATGCGTTGCTCCTTAAATCAGAAACGTAAAAATGTATTGAGTTGAACTCAAAACAACCTCACTTCCACTTCCTCCCCCACCTCGATGCCGATCATGTTGAGCGGCACCACCACCGTGCCCACAGCTTTGACGAGCGTGCTGATAAGCCCTGACGCACCGAAGATGGGCCGAGCCCAGAGCTGACCATCCTTCTTTTCGAGCGTCACGCGCACATGGTCTTCGCGGCCGGGGGCGGACGGGATGCTCCGGGCAAGTTTTGCCTTCACGGTGCGATAGGGAGGAATACCCTCGAGCGTTGGATCGGGGACAGCGCCGGTGAACCGCGTCAAAACCGGTTTCACGAACACATCGAAACAGATCGAGACCGCGGCCTGGTGCCCCGGCAGCCCGAAAACAGGGATGGCAACACCCGTCCTCTTTTCTTTCACCACTCCGAGAATGATCGGTTTTCCCGGTTTGATGGAGACGCCGTGAACAAGCACCCCTGGCGGTCCAAGGTCGTTGATGACTCTGGCCGTGTAATCTGCGGTGCCGACCGAGCTTCCGCCCGTGAAGAGGATGATATGACAGTCCAGCATGGCCTCTTTAAGCGCTTCACGCAGACGATCATAGTCATCGGGCAGGATGCCTTTCCTGACCGCCATACCGCCGGCCGATGCGATCAGGCCTTCAAGATTGTAGGAATTGCTGTCTCGTATCCGTCCCGGTCCGGGCACGGTGTCAGCGGGAACAAGCTCGTTTCCCGTCGAGATAATCGCGATCCTCGGCTTTTCGAAAACGGGAACCTGTACGAAACCCATGCTGGCAAGCGCGCCCATATCCTGCGGTCTGATCACGTGCCCCCTGCCCAGAACAGTCTCGCCTTTACGCATGTCGTCGCCGACCCGGCTTACGTTCTCCTGGGGAGCTACCGCTTTCACGACCTCAATGCTCTTCTCATCCACGGGCTGGGTCTGCTCGAACATCACCACCGCGTCCGCGCCCAGCGGCAGCGCGCCGCCGGTGGCGATCTTCATGACTTCGCCCTTGCCAATGCCGCGTTCCGGCATGGTACCCATGAGGATATCTCCGACCACGGTGAGTAAAGCCGGACGCGATTCAGCGGCGCCGAACGTGTCGGCGCTCCTGACGGCATACCCATCCATGGTGGAGCGATCGAATTCGGGGAGATTTTCGGGAGAGCGGATTTCCTCGGCCAGTACTCTGCCGAGGGAATGGCTGATATGAATTATTTCCGACTGTGGGTGAGGAACAGTGAAATGCTCTTCGAGCGTTTTGAGCGCGTCTTCCCGGGAAATCACACCGGAACGGCCGAGCATGTCCTTGAGCGTCATTTTAACAACCTCGCCGGTGGCGAGAATTTCAAAGTGCAAAAGTCAAAGTGAAAAATGCAAAATGGCGGAACAGCACATGTCGAAATTTGCACTCTGCATTTTGCACTTTGCATTACTATTTCCCTTCCGCCTTGGCCTTGATCTTCCGCACGTACGATGCGGCGCGCATTCCGGCGACCGAACCTTCGCCCGCCGCTGCTATGATCTGCATCCCGCCGCACGTACAATCGCCGGCGGCGAACACGCCATCGAGGTTCATACGCTGGTTCTTGTCCACGATCAGGCAGCCACGGTCATCGGTCAGCCCTCCTGCCTTCAGGATAAGCTGCGAGATGGGCGTGGAGCCCATGGCGATAAAGACCCCTTCGAGGGGAAGCACGGCCTCAACACCGTCACGGCTGATCTTGAGGCCGGTGACCAGTTCATCGCCGACAACCGCATGGATCTTCGCCACGGGAAGGATCTCCACGTTCGGCTTGGATTTGAGCCGGTTCATGACCGCGGAGACGATGTCGAGCTCCTTATGCGGGACCATGGTCACTTTCTCCGCAAGGTCCGCGAGGTGGAGCGCTTCTTCAGCGGCCTCGCTGTCCGATCCGACCACGGCCACCTTCCTGCCCTTGAAGAAGTTGCCGTCGCAGGTCGCGCAGTAGGACACCCCTTTGCCGAGGAACTCCTTGGCGCCCGGGACCTCGAGCTTTTTCCGGGCAACACCGATGGCGATGATCACCGCGTGCGCTTCGTACGCCTCTTCGCGGGTGCGCACGAGCTTTACCTCTCCCTTCAGTTCCATGTCCACTACTTCCACGGGATAAATGATGGTTGCGCCGAACTTCTCCGCCTGTTTGGCCATGATCTGGGTAAGGTCCATGCCGTTGACGGTCTCATATCCCGGATAGTTCTCGATATGGGCGATCTTGGCGGTATAGCCGCCTACAAAATCCTTTTCGAGCACGACACTCTTCTGGCCTGCCCGTCCGAGATAGAGCGCGGCAGTGAGGCCGGCGGGGCCCGAGCCGATAATGATTACGTCGTAGAACTGCGCCATAGATAATTCCTCCTTAGATGTGGTTGACCGCCGCTGGAAAAGCGCGTATTCCCGCGATTGCCAATAGTGACTGGATCCTGCGAAGGGTGCGTGCCCCCGATAGGCACAAGCGTCTTCCCCGTAAACGGCGTGAATGCTCCATTTTATCCGAGCAACGGAGACAAGTCAACACCGGAAACAGGTTAATCCAAATGGCGCTTGCATGATACGCAGGGCTTCGGGTATGATAGAGCGAAGATATGAGGAGGCACAACGTGACGCGGGAAAAAATGATCGAAGCTGTTCGCCTGGCATCGGTAAGCAACCGACTGAGTTGCGAGAAAGCTCATGAACTTGCAAAGGAACTGAACACTTCGTTACAGGAGATCGGCGTGCTCTGCAATGAGATGAAGATCAAGATCGCATCCTGCCAGCTCGGGTGTTTTTAAGGACCAATTCCTAATGGATACCGTGTTCCTCGTCTAATTTTACCCCGGGCATGGTCAGGGAACTGGAGAAGCAGGTCACCAGGTTCTTGCCCATCGCTTTTGAGCGATAGAGCGCAATGTCGGCCTCCTGGATCAACTCGGAATAGCTCTTTTCGATTTCATGCCCCATGTTCGCCAGGCCGAGACTTACCGTCACCTTTTCAAAGGGGTGGGAAACTTTCACCGAAAAGGGGTATTCCTCAATGGTCTTTCGCACCCGCTCGGCGACCGGCAGGGCTTCCTCGACGCTGGTCTCCGCGAGCAATATCGAGAATTCCTCCCCCCCGTAGCGGAAGCAGGTGTCTGTGCTCCCGGTCCTGCACGCCGCGTTCAACAGCGGCCCTATCTGCGCTATTAACCTGCTGCCTTCAAGATGGCCATAGCGGTCGTTGATGCGCTTGAAATCATCGATGTCGATCATGATGAAGCAGAACTCCCTGCCGGTGCGCACCTTTCTGCGGACCTCTTCTTCGAGCTTCTCGATGAGCACGCGGTAATTGAGCAGGCCGGTCAGTTCATCCACCCGCGCGAGCTCAAGCGTTTTCTTAAAGAGCGCCGCCTTCTCCAGTCCGGCGGATATCAGGTGGGAAAGCGTCCGCAGGAGGTCGAATTCCTCGACCTTGAAGGCGGATAGTTTGTTGTGGCTGAAACCCATGACTCCGACGATGCGGTTCTCATTCTTGAGCGGTATGCCGATATAGCTCCCGAGTTCCTTTTTTTCGTCCGGGTAATGAAGGAAACTTCCGAACAACGCGGTGTCGTCTAAAAAGATCGGCTCACCGCTTGCCGCGATCTCGCCTGGAGCGCCATGGTCAAAAGAAAGGGATTCCATTGTTCTGGCCTGCGATGCGGGTGGCTGAAAAAAGATCGGCTCCAAACCGGACATGTCCTTCTTTACCATATAGACGGAGGCATCCTGAAAGCTGACCGCCTTGCCGATGGATGACATGATCTTTTGGATAAGCTCGGAAGGTTCCAGTTCTGAGGCGATGATCTTGCCGACATCATAGAACAGGTGGGTATCGGTGAGCTTTTGGTAAAAAAGTGTCTTATAGTCGCGGTCGGGTGCGCTCCGCTTACTCTTTTTTTCTTTCACAATTTTCCGTTTCAGCATTGCCCACCTGCAAAGGAAAGGGATTAGTATATCTTAGTGGTCTATCTTAGTGAAGAATATACCACATTATGCGTTATCTAACCAGAATTAATTTTATTGCTCCCGGCGCATACGGACATCATGTCAAGATTTACCACATAGCTCACGAAGAAGGGATTGAATATATGGAGAAAGTGCCTCTGTGACATTTCTCTCCCTCAGCGCCTCTTTATTACCAGCGCCGTTTGTTTTTTTATTGAACCTCTTTTGGAGACGTTCCAACCACAGAGTTCACAGAGGTCCATATATCTAATAGATTTTCTCTGTGTTCTCTGCCTGCACCCGCGTTTTCGCAAGAGCAGGGTGTGGTTAAGTTTTGCCTGCGCCCGGCGATCCGGATCGATCACTTCACCCCGACCGTATGCGCTTCCGCTCTGAACACCAGCCTCCGGCCGCTCTTGTCGACAATTATCCGGGAGCCCTCCTTTACGTCGCCGGAGAGGATTTTCGACGCGAGCGGGTTCAGCACGTCCCGCTGGATCACCCGCTTGAGCGGCCGCGCCCCGTAGACCAGGTCGAACCCTTCTTCGGCAAGCAGTTCCTTCGCGCCGTCGGTAAGCTCGATCTCGATCTTTTTGTCCGCCAGCCGTTTCTGCACCAGCCCGACCTGGATCGTAACGATCTTTTTCAGCACCTCCGCGTCCAGGGAGTGGAAGATGACCGTATCGTCCACGCGATTCAGGAACTCGGGCCTGAAGTGCTGACGCATGGCATCCATCACCCGGCGCCGCATCTCCTCCTCGTCGTTCTGCAATTCCTGGATATACTGACTTCCGATGTTCGACGTCATGATCACCACGGTATTCTTAAAATCAACGGTCCGGCCGTGCCCATCCGTGAGCCTGCCGTCGTCGAGCAGCTGCAACAGCACGTTGAACACCTCCGGATGGGCCTTCTCGATCTCGTCGAACAGGATCACCGAGTACGGCCTCCTGCGCACCGCCTCGGTCAATTGTCCGCCCTCGTCATATCCCACGTATCCCGGAGGCGCACCAATGAGACGCGATACGGTGTGGCGCTCCTGATACTCGGACATATCGATGCGGATCATAGCCTGCTCGTCGTCGAAAAGGAACTCGGCAAGCGCCCGCGCAAGCTCGGTCTTTCCCACGCCCGTGGGGCCCATGAAAATGAAGCTTCCGATCGGCCGGTTCGGGTCCTGGATGCCTGCCCGCGCCCTGCGCACCGCGTCTGAAACGAGAACGATCGCCTCGTCCTGCCCCACAACGCGCATGCGCAGCCGGTCTTCCATGTGCAGAAGCTTCTGCATTTCGCCCTCGAGCATTCTGGTCACCGGAACCCCGGTCCACTTGGACACGATCTCCGCCACGTCCTCGTCGTCAACCTCTTCCTTCAGGATCTTTTGATGCTCCTGAACGGCGGCCAGTTTCCCTGATTCAGTTTCGAGCTGTTTCTGGAGCTCCAGGAACGTGCCGTAGCGCAGTTCGGCAGCGCGGCCAAGGTTGCCCTCGCGCTCGGCCTTGTCCGCATCGATCCTGGCCTGCTCGATCTGTTCCTTGATGGTCCGTATCTTCTGGATCCCGGCCTTTTCCGACTGCCACTGCGCCCGCTGGCCGCTCCGTTTCTCCGAAAGCTCGGCAATCTCCTTTTCGATCTTCGCAAGCCGCTCGCGCGACGCGGGATCCTGTTCCTTCTTCACCGCCTCACGTTCGATCTCGAGCTGCCTGATCCTGCGTTCCACCTCATCGAGCTCCGTGGGCATGCTGTCGATCTCCATGCGGAGCCGCGACGCGGCTTCATCGATCAGATCAATTGCCTTGTCCGGCAAAAAACGGTCCGCTATGTACCGGTGGGAAAGGACCGCAGCGTTCACGAGCGCCGAATCCTTGATCTTGACCCCGTGATGCACCTCGTACCGCTCCTTGAGACCGCGCAGGATGGAGATGGTGTCCTCCACCGACGGCTCGCGAACCACCACGGGCTGAAACCTGCGTTCGAGAGCCGGGTCCTTCTCGATATATTTGCGGTATTCGTTCAAGGTGGTGGCGCCCACGCACCTGAGCTCGCCGCGCGCAAGCGCGGGTTTGAGCATGTTCGACGCATCCATGGCGCCTTCAGCCGCGCCGGCCCCGACCACGGTGTGAAGTTCGTCGATGAACAGGATCACCTCGCCGCTCGCCTCGGTCACTTCCTTCAGCACGGCCTTCAGCCGGTCCTCGAACTCACCGCGGTACTTCGCGCCGGCGATCAGCGCTCCCATATCAAGGGCGATCACCCGTTTGTTCTTGAGCCCCTCAGGTACGTCGCCGCTCACCACGCGCTGCGCGAGCCCTTCGGCAATGGCGGTCTTGCCCACGCCGGGCTCGCCGATCAGCACGGGGTTGTTCTTGGTGCGCCGGGACAGCACCTGCACCACACGACGTATCTCTTCATCCCTGCCGATCACGGGATCGAGCTTGCCGCGCCGCGCCATGTCGGTAAGGTCCCTGCCGTATTTGGCAAGGGCCTGATATTTATCTTCGGGGTTCTGGTCCGTTACCCGCTGGGAACCGCGGATATCGACAAGGACCGTGAATATTTTGTCCTTTGAAACGCCATGGCGGGAAAGGATCTCACGCGCCGCGCCGTTACCGTCCACAGCAGCGATCAGGAGGTGCTCGGTGCTGATATACTCGTCCTTGAGCCGCTCCGCCTCCAGCTCGGCCCGCTCGAACAGCTTGTTGAGCCGCGGTGAAAGATAGGTCTGCGCCAGTCCCTCCACCTTCGGCAGTTTGTTGAGCGCCTCATCAATATCGACCTTGATCCTGCCGGGGTCCGCGCCCAGCTTCTTCAAGATGGGCACCACCACACCTTCAGGCTGGTCAATCAGGGCGAGCAGCAGGTGCTCGCTCTCGATCTGCTGATGACGGAGCTTTCCGGCCAGTTCCTGCGCCGCCTGCACCGCTTCCTGGGATTTTAATGTAAATTTGTCAAAACGCGCCATGGTTGCCTCCGTTTGTGAATCACGATGGACGATCGTTCGCATGAACTGCACGATGGACGAGAGACGACCGTTCACTTCGTTCACTAGGACGACGGACGCATAAGACTTTATTTCCTACGTCCTTCGTCCGTCGTCCCTCATCCCTCGTCCTACCTTCCTCGTCCGTCGTCCCTCGTCCTTCGTCTATCGTCCCTCGTCCTTCGTGATCTTTATTCTTCTCCCCACCGGCACCAGGGCATTTTTCATCTCTTCCCTGCGCCGTATCTCGCGTTCAAGTTCATCGTGGAGATGCAGGATCGTATTTTCCATTTCGCGCTGCATCTGCTCCATCTTCTCGCGCATCGAAAGGATCACTTCAACCCCGGCAAGGTTCACCCCAAGCTCGCGCGTGAGCCTCAGGATCATCTCAAGCTTCTCCACGTCCTCCTCGGAATAGAGCCTCGTGTTTCCTTCACTCCGCCTGGGTTTGATGAACCCCTCACGTTCATAGATCCGGAGCGTCTGCTGGTGGATTCCCAGCATTTCCGAGACCACGCTGATCATAAACAATCTGTCTTCACGAGCAGCCATATTTACCTCACTGCAAATTACGACGGACGATCTTGAACTGCACGATGGATGATGGACGACCGTTCGCACGAACTGCACGATGGATGATGGACGACCGTTCGCTTCGCTCTCTAGGACGACGGACGTAAAAAAACTTTACATCCTACATCCTACGTCTAACTTCCTACGTCCCTCGTCTATCGTCACTCGTCTCTCATCCGTCGTCCATCGTCCCTCATCCTTCATCTTTTTCTGAATCCCCTGAACGTTATGTCCTTACGCGGTTCGGACGGATGCATTTTGTCAACCTCGCGCAGAAGTTCCTTCCCGCGTTCTGAAAGCGCGGTCGGCGTGACAATCTTGATCGTCACATAATGGTCTCCCACGCCCCCTCCGCCGAAGTGCGGCACGCCCTTGCCTTTCAGTTTGAGCTGCTGCCCGGTCTGCACTCCCGGCGGCAACGTGAGCCAGACCATGCCGTCCACGGTCGGGATCTCGATCTTGTCGCCGAAGACCGCCTCTTTCACCGTGACATTCGCTTCGGAATACAGATTATCGCCCTTGCGCTCAAAATACCCGTGGGGCCTGACCTTGGTGATGATATACACATCTCCAGAAGGCCCTCCGCGCTCGCCGGGCCCGCCCATGCCCGCAACGCGCACCTTGGACCCATTGTCAACGCCGGCAGGTATCTTTACATTGATGCGTTCTGATTTTTGGACAACACCATGGCCCCCGCAGGCCCGGCAGGGACTGGGATTGATCGTCCCCTCTCCGCGGCAGGTCGAGCAAGGCTGGGCCATCTGCATAAATCCTTTCCCCTGGGCAATGCTCCCCGCTCCCATGCAGGTCGGACAGGTTCTGCGGGATGTCCCGGGTTGAGAACCCGATCCATTGCACGTTGAACAGGCCGCTTCGCGCTGCAGATCGACCTGCATGGTGCGTCCGAAGATCGCATCTTCAAGGTCAACTTCAACGGAATAGGTTGTGTCTTCTCCCTTACCCGGTCCCCGGGGCCTTGCCCGGTTGCCGAAGATATTTCCAAAGATGTCCTCAAACCCGCCGCCGCCTCCGCCGCCCCTGAAGTAGTCCGCGCCCTGCGTGAATCCCTCAAAACCATGACCCGGACCGGGCCCCTGCTGACCAAAACCCTGATCAAACGCCGCGTGCCCGAACTGATCGTACTGCTGTTTTTTCTTCGTATCGGAAAGGATTTCGTACGCTTCATTCATCTCCTTGAATTTCTGTTCCGCGGTCTTGTCATTGGGATTTACATCAGGATGGTACTTCCTAGCCAGCTTTCTGAATGCCTTCTTTAACTCGGCATCAGATGCGCCCTTCTTAACGCCCAGGATATCGTAATAATCTCTTTTCGTAGCAGCTCCCATATTCACCTCATAATTTAATGGCAACTATATTATAAAATATGAGTCATTCATTGTCAAGTATTAGACAAAAAAAATATCTATCTATTCATTTCGTATATTTTTAATTCATTCATCACATTTTTGACTGCATCACCCACCTCAATGTCAATAAATGCGCTATTTTTATATATCCATACCACTTTACCATCATTTTTCAGGTTAATTATGGCATTTTCTATTTTATCTTGATACTCCTTGCTCCATATATTTTTTTTACAAGCTATCGGCCACAATAACCTTATCAAATCAAGTATATATATCCTTATCATTGGATCTCCATCCGTAAGTGAACTGATTATTATTTTCTGATAATTCATGACCAGTTCAGGTGAAGTCTCCGCTATCCTCATCAGGGCATATATAACGCCGGGCCTGAACACTTTTTCTTCTATTTCGTACACCTCGGCGATAAGCGGAATGATATCGCTGAATTTCCCCGGGTCTGCGCTCACGATCTCGCCAAGGATCTCGGGCGCGGCCCATCCGATGCCGCCCGACTCGTCTGACAGGGACCACAACAGTTTTCGTATGGTCACTCTCAGAAATTCATCATCCGTCTTTACCAGCGCCTTTGCAACGCGACCGATCGCCTTGATCGCCCGCCATCCCGCGAGCGTGTCCTTATCATAGGCAATTCTGACAAGCTGACTCAACGCCCTCCTGTGCTGCTGCACGAGGGACACAACCGCATCAAGGTCGTTCTGCTCGAGCGCTTGCTGAATGGTCCTTTTTATTTCTAATTGGGTCATACGATTGATCAAATCGATCTTGTGACATTGTTAAGATTTACCACAGAGCACACAGAGCGTCTTCTTGACAAATAAACTCAACGTGCATGGGAATTCCCCGGGCATTCCTCCGTGCCCTCTGTGGTTTCTTTTTTTGTCCCTATTTTATATAATCATACGTTTACGCGAACTGCCCCGCGGCGTATCCGGAGGCCCAGGCCCAGTGGAGATTGTAGCCTCCCAGCAATCCGGTCACATCAACCACTTCGCCGATGAAATAGAGGCCGGGCGACTTCTTCGCCTCCATGGTCTTTGAGGACAGTTCGTCCGTATTCACCCCGCCCGCGGTCACCTCGGCAACATCATACCCTTCGGTCCCTTTGGGGATGATCTTCCAGGCATGAAGACCTTCCGCTATCTCTTTCAGCTCTTTATCAGAATATTGATTGATCGGTTTTGATGTGATCAGGTGATCGCACCAGGTCTGGACGAACCGCCTGGGGAGATGTCCTGCGAGCAGGGTATGCATCTCCAACCTGCTCTGCCGCGCGGACAGAAAGGTTTTCTGGATATCCAATGCAGGGAGGAGATCGATCTGCAACGGATCACCGGGCTCCCAGAAAAGCGATGCCTGGAGCGCGGCAGGTCCGCTCAGCCCGCGGTGGGTGAAGAGAATGTTCCCGCGAAAACTTTTTTTGCCGACGGAGACAGCGGCGGCAAAGGCAATGCCTGCCAGTCCCTTGAAGACCTTTTGGTCGCTGCCCGGGAACACGAAGGGAACGAGCGCCGGCCGGACCTGCGTGACCTTGAGTTTGAACTTCCTCGCCACCTCATGTCCAAAACCGCTCGCTCCCAGCTTGGAATAGGAGAGCCCGCCAGTGGCAATGATTAGCGAGTCCGATGAGAATACCCCCTCGTTCGTGGTGACCGTGAACACTCCTGCATGGCTGATATCTGATACGCGGCACTTGAGCCGTATCTCCACGCCCGCCCGGGCACACTCCTGTTCGAGCGCGGCGATGATCTCCCGGGAGCTCTTGACGCAGAACATCTGGCCCGCCTCTTTTTCGAAATAGGTAATGTGGTATTTCTCGATAAAAGAGAGGACATCGCGGGGCGTAAAGCGCGCAAGTGCCGATCTGCAAAAGTGGGAATTGCGGGAAAGATAGTGGTCAGGGGTGACGTTCAGGTTCGTGAAATTACAGCGTCCGCCGCCGGAGATGCGTATCTTGGAGCCTGTTTTTTCAGCATGGTCGATCACCAGCACGGACCGGTCGCGCTTGCCGCATTCGATAGCGCACAAGAGACCCGAGGCTCCGGCGCCGATGATGATGACGTTTTTTTTCACGGGCATGGGATTACCGACATTTACCGTTTTTTCAGCGGGGACATCAGCCATTCCAGTGTCCTATCGAGACCGCAGGGGCAACCACAGACACGTGCCCCGACCATGTGCAATTCAGGATATCATCAATTTTCCTCAAAGACAAGAAGTTATGAAGTGAATTTATATGAAAAATTCTTGGCAAGTACATCCTCCTTTTGCTATAGTTGTTCCAGGACGTTTTAAAATATCCGTTCTCCGCGAACACTGTTCACGGATCTTGACACCAGCACGACTAAGGAGGCAGCCGATGGAAACCGTACCTTCATATTCCGCACATCCCTGGATCCGTTTCTATGAAGAAGGAATTCCCGCACACCTGGAGTATCCCAATATCACCCTGGGAGAGATCCTGTCCCGCACCGTGTCGAAGTATCCGGACCATACCGCGCTCCTCTTCTTCGGGGCAAAGATATCCTATGGCCTGCTTGATGCGCTCGTGAACAAGTTCACCCATGCGCTCATCGGGCTTGGCGTAAAAAAAGGCGATCGGGTGGCGCTCATGCTCCCGAACATCCCGCAGATGGTCATTGCCTATTACGGGACGCTCAGGATGGGCGCCATTGCCGTTGCCACCAATCCCCTCTACCATGAGCACGAGCTCGAAGTACAGCTCAAGAACAGCGGCGCGGAAACGCTCGTGGCCGTCGATATGTTTTATCCCATTATCTCCCCTGTCCTTTCCAAGACAAGCGTCAAACATCTGATCCTCTGCGGCATCAAAGACTATCTGCCCTTCCCGCTGAACCTGCTCTATCCGATCAAGGCGAAGATCGAAAAGCAGTGGGTGCCCGTAAAGCGGGTGCCGCCGATCTACGACTTTTTGTCCCTGCTCGGCAAGGCACAGGCAACACCGGTGAACATCGCTGTTTCTCCCGACGACACTGCCATTCTGCAGTATACCGGGGGCAC
The DNA here is from genome assembly GCA_023229435.1 of Nitrospirota bacterium. Classification (NCBI taxonomy): domain Bacteria; kingdom Pseudomonadati; phylum Nitrospirota; species Nitrospirota bacterium. Next base: position 77,959 of record JALNZF010000006.1, on the reverse strand, counting down.
GACAGGTACGCCCAAGGGCGCGGTCCTTACGCATCGAAATCTCGTTGCCAATACCGTGCATAACAAGGTCTGGCTCACACGCGGGAAGGAGGGAGAGGAGAGGCTACTGGCCGTCATTCCCTTTTTCCATGTGTACGGCATGACCACGGCAATGAACCTCGGAGTGCTGCTCGGCGCCGAACTGATCCTCCTCCCCAAGTTCCATACCAAAGAGGTGCTCGAAGTTATCAATAAATATCGTCCCACGATCTTCCCGGGCATCCAGGCCATGTACCTGGCGATCGGCAACTACCCGAAGATCCATAAGTACGACCTCACCTCGATCAAGGCCGCGATCAGCGGCGCCGGCCCGCTCATGCACGAGGTGCAGGAACGGTTCGAACAGCTGACCAAGGCCCGGATCGTAGAAGGCTACGGCCTGTCCGAGGCCTCCCCCGTCACCCACTGCAATCCTGTTTTCGGCAGACGGAAGATGGGAAGCATCGGGTTGCCGTTCCCGGACATGGATGCAAAAATAGTGGACATCAAGACCGGAGAAAAGGAAATGCCCATTGGCGAAACCGGGGAGCTCGTGGTCAAAGGCCCGCAGGTGATGAAAGGCTATTGGAACAATCCCGAAGAAACAGCGCAGACACTCCGCGGGGGATGGCTCCACACCGGCGACATCGCCAAGATGGACGAGGAAGGTTACTTTTTCATCGTGGACCGCATCAAGGACATGATCAAGACCGTGGGCGAGAATGTCTACCCCCGGGAGGTTGAGGAGGTTCTGTTCACCCACCCCAAGGTAAAGGACGCCGTCGTTGTGGGCATTCCTCACGAGAAGTTCCTTGGCGAGAAGATCAAGGCATACATTGTGCTCAAGGACGGTGAGACTGCCACGGCGGAGGAGATCATTCAGTTTTGCAGGGAACAGCTCTCAAAATTCAAAGTACCGAAGGAAGTCGAGTTCCGGAGCCAGCTCCCGAAGACGCTCGTGGGCAAAGTACTGCGGAGGATCCTCCGGGATGAAGAGCTGAAGAAAACAGAAGCGAAGCAGTAGAAACCCGAAGGAGGATGGACGACCGTTCGCACGAACTTCACGATGGACGATAGACGATCACGCCACGGCGTGACTTTGCTCACTAGGACGACAGACGCATAAGACGTTACGTCCTACTCCTACTTCCTTCGTCCCTCGTCTATCGTCCCTCGTCCGTCATGCCCGGTTATGTCCTCAGCGCCTCTGCGGTGAAATAGTATTGTTTATGTCTCTATCATTTTTGAAGCTTTGCCGTTAACGCGGGAACAAACTGCATCACATCGGCCACCACCAGAACGTCCGCCACCTCGCCGATGGGAGCGTCCTTGTCCTTGTTGATGGCCACCACGAATTCCGATTTTTTCATCCCCGCCACATGCTGAATAGCGCCGGAAATGCCGCACGCCACGTAAAGCTTCGGCGCCACGATCTGGCCGGTGGTTCCGACCTGACGGCTGTGCTCGACCCATCCCGCATCGACCACCGGTCTGCTCGCCCCCAGCTCTCCCCCGAGGGCCTTGGCCAGCGCGACGATGATCGCCACGTTCTCTTTTTTGCCGACCCCTCTCCCGGCGCTGACGATCACCTCTGCCCGGGCCAGATCCACTTCCTTTTTCTGTGCAGGTTCATAGCCGACGAACTCCAGTGGAGAAACAGCATCGGTCAAGTCGATCTTTTCGATCTGCGCCTTCCCCTGGGGTTCCCCGGCAACGTTGAAGGCGCCGGCCTGAATGGTGAGGACCATCTTCCCCGTCTGTGGAGTAACGATCCGTCGCAGCTTTGCATTGCAGAGACCGACCTCGAATTTTCCTTCGTTGATGCCCGTGATCTCGGAAACCTGACCGACCTTGAGGGCCGCGGCCACCCGCGGGGCCAGGTCCCAACCATAGGAGGAATGGAGGAAAACGATAGTGTCGGGGTTTTCCCTCTTGACTGCTTCGAGTATGATCTTCTTATGCAGGTCCGGGTTGTATTCGCCGTATCGGGCAACATCGGCAAGGTAAACCTTGACGTTGACCCTGGGGACTTCCGCTTCTTTCCCGATCAGGACCATTGCCTTGTCAGCGCCCAGTTTGTCGGCAAAGGCCGCCAGTTCATAGCTGGAATCGAGGAGCTTCCCTTCCCGGTATTCACAAATGAGCAGTGCTTTCATGATGATCCTCCTGATCCGGAGAAACCGGAACCAAAATTTACCACGAAGACACGAAGGCACGAAGAAATACCTGCGCAGCTTCAAGGTTTCATTTACCCATTGGTCCTCAGACCTTCTTAGTGTCTTGGTGCCTTCGTGGTGAAAAGTTTTTTATTTTACAACCTTCGTCTTCTCTTTCAGAATGCCGACAAGCTTGCCGACCATTTCATTCACATCCCCTTCCAGAACAACGCCGCTCCCCTTCTTCGCCGGAGGATACGCGCTGGCGGTGGCGGTCAGTTCCTTCTCCTTAAGCAGGTCGGCGATGGGGAAGGCGAGGAGCTCCTTCTTTTTGGCCTTCATGATATTCGGAAGGGTCGGATAGCGGGGCGTATTGAGCCCCAGTTGACAGGTGACCAGCGCCGGCGATTTGAGCTTCACCACCGCCTTCACTCCCCCTTCAAGTTCCCGCTTTGCAATAATGACCCCGTCTGCAAAGGCAAAGCCGACCACGGTGGTAACGCAGGGGATGTTCAGGAGTTCGGCTGTAATGGGCCCGACCTGTGCCGAGCCCCGGTCCTGGGACTGCATCCCCATGAAGATCAGGTCGAAGTTCTTGTCGCGGCTGAATTCTGCGATGACCGAGGCTATCTGCCAGGGATCTTTCCGATAAGAGTCTTTGTCCTGAATGTGCACCCCGTGATCGCACCCCATGGCCAGTGCTTTCTTGATCACCTCGACGACCCGGTCAGGGCCGATGGAAAGGACGGTAATGTCCGGCGTGTTGCCCTGCTGCTCCTTGAACTGCACTGCCTGCTCAACGGCGAATTCATCATACTCGTTCATCCTGAAGGCCAGATCGGTCTCGTCATACCAGACCCCTTCCCCGTTGACCTTGAACCGGGATGCCATGTCGGGCACCTGCTTGATGCAGACCAGTATCTTCATCACATCCTCCTAATTCGGAACCACGAAAAACTGAGCTTTGTCCGCAGATTACGCAGATTCAAAATAAAGACCGTCATAGATCTTTGTTAAAAGATTCAATCTGTGAAATCTGCGCAATCTGCGGATAATATTTTGACCTAAGTATTTACGATTATTACTCCTTCGTAATTATCCTTGCCGCAATAATCTCAGCCAGATCAACCGCCTTCAGTTGTTCCTCGCAGTTGTTGGTCTTTATCCCGTCCTCGAACATCGTGAGACAGAATGGACAATTGGAGACCAGGAGCGGGGCCCCGGTTGCCTCGGCCATGGTTACCCGCGCTGCGTTGATCCTCGTCCCGAGCTTCTCCTCGGCCAGGATCCTGCCTCCGCCGCCGCCGCAGCAGAAGCTCGCGTACCCGGACTTTTCCATCTCCGTGATCCTGCCCCCGGCCGCCTTGAGCACCGCGCGCGGCTGGGTGGTGATATCCTTGTAGCGTCCCAGGTAGCAGGAGTCGTGATAGGTAAAATCAAAGACTGATGGTTTTATGTTGAGCCTGTTGTTCTTGATCAGCCCGTTGATAAAGGTGCTGTAGTGCTCAATATCGATATTCAGTCCAAGGTCCTTGTAATCTCTCCCCAGGGTGTTGAAACAGTGGGGGCAGGTGGTGACGATCTTCTTGACACCGTAGGCCTTGATCCGCTCGATGTTCTGGGCGGCCATCATCTGGTAGAGATATTCGTTCCCGAGCTTCCTTGGCGGCTCGCCGCAGCATTTTTCTTCTTTGCCGAGGATGCCGACACGGATGCCCGCCGCGTTGCAGATCCTGATGAAGCTTCGGGCAATGTCCCGGTTCCTCTTGTCAAAAGAAGCATAACAACCGACGAAGTAGAGGATGTCCACATTTCTGTCCCGCTCCATAATCTTCACGTCGAGCCCATCAGCCCATTCCCCCCGTGCCGCATAGGCGAGACCAAAGGGGTTGCCGTTCACTTCGATATCGTTAATTGCGGTCCGCACCTCGTCACCGGGGAAGACTCCCTCCATAAGAGAGAGGTTCCTGCGCATCTCGAGGATCTTGTTCACGTGCTCGATCGCTGCCGGGCAGATGTCCTGGCAGGCGTAGCAGGTGGTGCATGCCCAGAGAACGTCCTCGCCGATCGTTTCGACCAGGCCTGCCTGGGGTTTGGTGAATGCTACTTCGCCGATCTGTTTCACGACCTTCATCGGAGACAGGGGTTTGCTTGTTGCATAGGCCGGGCAGCGGTCCTGGCAGCGCTTGCAGCTTGTGCAGGCGTCGGCATCGAAAATGTCCTTCCACGTGAGGTCTGAGACTTTTGCCGCTCCGAACTGTTTGGCGTTTTCGTCCTCCAGGTTAATGGTGTCGATACTGCCCTTGGGCGAAAGGTCGGTGAACAAATAATTCGTGGAGGTGGTAAAGATGTGGCGCAGCTTGGTGAAGGGAATGATGACGATGAAGCCCATGCTCAGAAAAAAGTGTGCCCACCAGAGTGTCTTATGGGTACGGGACAATGCCTCGGGCGTCATACCGAGGAAGAAGAGCTTCCCGAAGAGCATGCCGACGGGAGAGAAGAGCGCCAGGCCGGGATTGGTCACGAGTTCGGTATCAGCGATCCGCAGCCCTTCGACGACAAAGCCGGTCAACAGGATTGCAAACAGCAGTGCGTGCACCACATAGTCGTCTCGGATGGTCTCCAATCCTTCCGGCTTTACGAAAAAGCGGCGCACGAGAAGCGCTCCGAGCATGACCAGCGCGACAAGGCCGGCCAGATCGAGAGCCAGGGAGAATAACTTGTAGAACGTCCCTTTGAGAAAGATCCACCCAAAGACCGGTTGGGTGAAATCAACCTGGGCCATGACAAGAAGTGTGCCGATGAAGAGGGTGCCGAAGCCCCAGAAAAAGAGGGCATGCAGAGAGCCGGGGCCGAGCACGCGAAGCACCTGCACCTGGGCAAACAGGTTTTTCAGCAGCAGGAATATCCGCTCCACCGGCCGGTCAAACCTGTTCAGAGCCTTTCCCTGTTTATAGGTGGCGAAGCGCCGGTAAAATCCGTACAGAAGCGCTGCGATGGCGAAAAAGGCGAAAAAGTACATCGGCACTATTACCCCGTGCCCGACGTTCCAGTATATTTCCCGCGTAGCTTCCATGGATGCTCCTAAGGGGACTATGGATGCAGCATATCGATACCGTCAATGCCCTTGAAATGCTTCCTGTCAAAGGTATAGACAGCCCGAACCTCGACAGTTTTGGCGAAGGCAACGATCCATGCATCTATGAAATCGATCACCTCATCGCGATAAATCGCAATGGCATCAGAGACGATGCCCTTGTCACTGACCTCGACACCGTGCGTGTGCAGGATTGCGTTCAGGAGCGGCACAATCTCGCTGCGTTCGAGTTTATAAAAGCTTTGAAGGATCCAGACCAGTTCCGCGATCACGATAGAGGGGATCAGCAGCCTGATCTCTCCCTGCGCCGCTTTGAGCAAAAGGCGTTTGACATCGTTTGCCTTGGATGGATCGTCCCCGGTCAGATAGCGGACGAGAAGATTGGTATCGATGACAGCGCGCTTACGGTCTTCCGCCACGCTTGCCCGCCTTTCTCCCGACATGCGTTCTGGCTGCCTCCCGGACAATGTCGACATCGGCATGTTTGGCCCGTCCCTTGAGATACCCCTTATAATCCAGAAGGGACTCCGCGGGTTTGATCACAAACGTATCATTCTCCTGCTCGAAAACAACCACGCCGCCTTCCCGAAGATGCAGGATATCCCGCACTTTCTTGGGAAGCGTGATCTGGCCTTTCGATGTAATCTTCGCGGTAACGGTCATGTCGCTTCTCCTTACCCTGGATGTTGCTCCTTACTTTTGATTATAACCAATGTCTTATACATTTTCAAGCGGAAATCAGAGGAGGAGGTGGGGTATCTCCGGAGGGCAACCGGTATGGGGCGGACGCGCTAATTTGACTCATGCAATTCAATTTTAAAATAATTGCGTTTGTATTATTGCTGCAATCCGCCTTCCTTTTCCGCCTTCAGTATTGCTTCCTCGATGCGGGAAGCAATAGCTTCCGGGTTCTGAACATCGACGCCTGACATATCAATGTCCTTGATGATCTTTTCAGTTTGGCGCATGAAATGCCCCAGGACAACGCGCTTTTCCGCCAAAATCCTGCGATCACGAGTCTCCCAAAATGCGCCTTCATCGTTCACCGTGAGATCTGAAATATATTTCTTCTTGAGATGATCGAATAGCTCTACGATTCGGATGTGAGCATCAATGTTCCCGAACTGGGTTTTGCACATGGTGAAGCGCTCGCTCCGTCCATTGTCGTCCAACCAGGATATCTGCTGCATCAAGTCTGTCAACACGCCGGACCTGTCGAAAAGGATGGCCAACGATTCTGCTTGCGGGTCAATGTTCACAATGATTCCCTTCAGCCCCACCGATCCCTCGATTTTGGCGCCCGGCAAGCCCGAGTCGCGTCGGGTCAATACTGCGTTCGGCTGCACATCAAAGTCATCGTCTATGACGTGATGTTTCCAGTTGTTTTCCTCAGCGACTTTTTTTAAATCGTCTATCACATGCGGGATGTCTTCGATACGATCAAGTTTGCCCGATGCGAATATCGTGATACCCATCCGGTTCCCCTCCCGAACAATGTGTTAGCCTGTAGGTTGGGCTGAATGGTTTCTTCGTGAAGCCCAACTTATCGTGTCGATAAATGTTGGGCAAGATGACCCATTTTGCCCAACCTACCAACTAAGGTCGCTTGTCGGTTAACACCATAAATTGAACAGATACACTCATCACGGCAAAGGTCCAGTGCTCCAGCCAATTCAGGGGGGTATATCGACACCAAAATCACAGTTCAGATCATTCGACTTTCGCTCATGATGGTAAGCATAAGTCGAACCAGTTCAGAGTTCAACGTTCAAGTCTTCATTAAGGAAAAAAGCGCGAGGTGCAATGTACGGAGCACACAACTGTTCCTGGTTTATCGGTAAACTTCATCGTGACTCCCGATATCGAGCAGGATAATTTCTTTTTCGGTGACCACAAGGGTGAGGGTGATTCGATATCCGTGGGTAAGGCTGACTGCCTGGCACCCTTTTAATTTTCCGCCGAGATTATGAAATGCGAGATGCGCTTGAAAAGGGTCCTTTTCAAGGTCCCGGAGGACGTCGGCAAGTTGTTTCTTCAGTTCCGGATGTCGTTTTGCAAATTTCTCTGCTGCCCGGGTAAAGTGGGCGGTCCAGACGAGGGTATACATTCTTCAGTCTTCCAGCCCCAGGTTTTTGATCAAGTCTTTCGCAGTCCCACGTTTTACCCGGCCGGCCTTGACGTCCGCAAGCGATAGCTGAACGCGCGCAATATAGGCCTCATCCTCCGCTTCGACCAACTGTTGGTATCGTTCCTCGGAAAGCACGACGTATTGCGGCTGGTTGTTCTTGATCACATGAACAGGCCCGTCTTTTATATCTTCATCAACTGCTGAGATTCCCCTCTTCTTGATTTCCTGAGCCGCGATGGTTTTCATTTTTATTTAGCACTCCATTCAGTACTTTATTTAGTACTCAAATGTTACCATAATCAGCACTAAATATCAAGTCATTTCAAGGATATATTTATAGACAGGCAATTCATCCGTGTTGGGCCTAAAAAATATACTTCTCCGCCTCAATGGCGGCATTAGCCAACAGACGCTTCTCCCGGAGGAGACCGGTGGCGTCGTATTTGGTGAACCGCCTGATCCCGCCGAGCAGAATGGTCAGGGTGTCTCCCTCTTCGATGAAGAAGGCCGCCTTGCGCGCCGCGGTGGCTGCACGCTCCGAGGCATTGAAGGTAAAGACCTTTACCGCGGCCGTGACAGCCGTTTTTTTTGCTTCGCTCAGCGTCGGCATGATCTTTTCAGCGCGCAGGACAGCGCTCTCGATGGCGAAGATGTTGATTGCCACGTCGGCGACCGCCAGGAGGACCTCCTGCTCATCCTTGATGGTTGTCATGAATTTTTGCACGCCGCTCCCCGCGATCACCAGGAAGACCTTTTTCAAATTGGCGAGGAGCGTCTTTTCCCCGGAAAAGGGGCCGCCGTCGCCTGACTCGTCGAGTGACGGGGTCGTGAGCGCTTCGATCGCCTTCATTGCCTCGCGCTGCAGCGGCAGCTCCCCTTTCAGGGACCGCGTCAGGATCATGCCCGGGATCAGGAGGCGGTTGATCTCGTTCGTGCCCTCGAAGATCCGGTTGATCCGTTCATCGCGGTAGAAGCGTTCGGCGGGATAGTCCTGGATGAAACCATAGCCCCCGTAGATCTGCACCACCTCGTCCACCACGTCGGCAAGCACCTCACTGCAGAACACCTTGGCGATGGCGCACTCGATGGCGTACTCCTCGATCCCCTTCTGGTAGATTTCGTAGTAGTTGGGAATGTCCTTGGAAATGGTCGCCAGCTTATTGTCGATCATCCCCGCCAGGCGATAGACAAGCGAATCCGAGGCAAAGATCGCGGCAGTCTGATCGGCGATCTTTTCCTTGATCGCGCCGAAGCTCGCAATGGGAACGCCGAACTGCTTCCTCTCCGTTGCGTACTTGATCCCTTCGCCAAGTGCGTGCTTCGCGGCCCCGGTCACTGCCGCGCCGAGCTTGAAACGACCGACGTTCAGAACGTTGAAGGCGATCTTGTGCCCCTTGCCGATCGTGCCGAGCAGGTTCTCCTTCGGCACCTTCGCGTTCTCGAGCACGACCTGCGTGGTGGATGTGCCCCTGATCCCGAGCTTTTTCTCCTCGGCCCCGATGGACAACCCCTCGGTGTTCTTTTCCACGAGGAATGCGGTAAAGTGCTCCTTGTCTATCTTGGCAAAGATCGTGAAGAGGTTTGCGAAGCCCCCGTTGGTAATGAACTGCTTCGTGCCGTTCAGCAGGTAGTATTTCCCGTCCGGGGAAAGGGTGGCGGTGGCCTTTGCCCCAAGAGCATCGCTCCCCGAGTCCGGCTCGGTCAGGCAGTAGGCGGCGACCCACTCGCCGCTGATGATCTTCTTCAGATATTTTTCCTTCTGCTCCTTGGTGCCGTAGTAGACGAGCGGAAGCGTGCCGATGCCGGTATGGGCCGAGTAGGTCACGGCAAAAGAGCCGGCAATAGAGATCTTCTCCGCCACCAGCATGCTGGTCGCCTTGTCGAGTTCCAGGCCGCCGTACTCCTCGGGCGCATCGATCATGAGCAGTCCCAGCTCGCCGCATTGTTTCATCAGCTGGACCGACGCGTCGAAATTGTGGTTCTCGATCTCCTCCAGACGGGGGAAGACCTCATTCAGCACAAACTGGGCGGTGGTCTCTCCGATCTGTTTCTGCTCGTCGGTGAAGTCCTCGGGTGTAAAGACATCGTCCTTGGTCACGTCGGTGATCAGGTACTCGGCCCCTTTGAACAGTTTTGCAGTCATGGTATTCACCTCGTCTGGTTTTTTATAATTGTATCGGCTCGGGTCTAAATATTATCCGCAGATTACGCTGATTCCACAGATTAAACCAAACCTGAATTACCTGCTTTAAAAAATCTGCGTCCATCTGCGAAATCTGCGGATAGACAGCTTTTTCTCGTCATTTACATCTTCTCAAATATCCCCGCCGCCCCCATGCCGCCGCCGATGCACATCGTGACCATCCCGTAGCGGACATTGCTCCTCTGCATCTCGTGGAGAAGGGTCGTGCTCAGCTTGGCGCCGGTGCACCCCAGGGGATGTCCCAGGGCAATTGCTCCGCCGCTCACATTGACCCGGGCAGGATCGAGCCCAAGTGTCCGGATGCAGGCCAGAGACTGGGCGGCGAATGCCTCGTTGAGCTCAATGAGACCGATCTCTTCCTGCTTCAACCCGGCAAGCTTCAGGGCTGCCGGGACTGCCTCAATGGGGCCGATGCCCATGATCTCGGGCGGCACCCCTTTCACGGCAAAGGCGACAAACCGCGCGAGAGGAGCTTTGCCCATTTTTTTCAGGAATTCCTCGGACACGACCAGCACCGCCGCGGCCCCATCGGTCATCTGCGATGAATTGCCGGCCGTGACCGTACCGTTCGTCTTAAAAGCGGGTTTCAGTTTTCCGAGGATCGCCGGGGTCGTGTCCCCCCGCACACCGTCATCGATACTCACGAGCTTTTTCTCTTTTTTCATTTTTCCGTTGACCAGCGTGCAGACCTCAACCTCGACAGGGATGATCTGCTCCTTGAATTTTCCCTGCTCGATGGCGGCCGCGGCCTTGACATGGCTCGCTGCGGCAAAGGCATCCTGGTCTTCCCGGGAAATGGTGTACTTTTCCGCCACCAGCTCGGCGGTGATCCCCATGATCGTGAACGATTCCGGCCAGGAGGCGGCCAGCGAGGGATTGACGCTGTACTTGTTTCCGCCCATCGGGATCATGCTCATGCTCTCCACACCGCCGGCGATGATACAGTCGGCAAAACCCGCCATGATCCGTTCGGCGGCAGAGGCTATCGTCTGCAGTCCCGATGAGCAGAAGCGGTTGACGGTCTGGGCCGGCACCTGGTAGGGAATCCCGGCCCTCATAGCCGCGATCCGCGCCATGTTCATTCCCTGCTCTCCCTCGGGGAAGGCGCACCCGATGATGACGTCTTCAACCAGCAGCGGGTCGATGGCCGTTCTCTCCAGAAGCCCTTTCAACGCTGCCGCTGCCAGGTCGTCGGGTCTGACATCCTTTAATTTCCCTTTTTTCGCCTTGCACCCGGGAGTACGGTAGGCAGCAAGGATATATGCGTTCCTCATCGGTATCCTCCGTTGTTTATATATTCTAAAAGCATCAGCTGATCTCTCGCAGAGGCGCAGAGTTCGCAGAGAAAAGCTTTAAAATATTCTGGGTAAAACCAAGACTTAAGGGTTTTGATCTAACTCCGCGTCCTCAGCGTGCTCTGCGAGAGACGCCTTTTGATTTCATGCTTCTAATTCCGCAGCGGTTTCCCCTTCTTCAGCATGAACTGAATCCGCTCCAGCGTCTTTTTCTGGCCGCACAGTTTGAGGAACGCCTCCCGCTCCAGCTGAAGCAGATACTCCTCGGTGATCAGGGTGCCGGCGGGAACATCACCACCGGTGATGACATCGGCGATCGTTCCGGCGAGGAGCTCTTCGAACTCAGTGACCTGTCCGCCCATCCTCATATTCCAGACCTGTGACTTGATGGTGGCGGCAATGCTCCTTCCCGGCGCCTTCAGGTCGATGAGCGGCTGTGCAGGACGGTAGTTGGCCGCAAGGGCGATCGTCTTCTGCTTGGCATCGAAGATCCGTTTGTCCATATCCATGGTGATGGCATCGCCGTGGCGCATGAAGCCCATCCCCCAGAGCTCTGCCGCGGACGTGCTCACTTTGGCCAGTGCAATGTTCGAAAAATTCTTAAAGATGAACGGGCTGATATCGGTCTCGTATTCCTCGGCAAGTTTTATAGCGCGTATCGCCATCTCCTTGGTCCCCCCGCCTGCGGGAAGGAGCCCGACCCCGATCTCCACGAGCCCCATATAGGTCTCGGCGTGGGGGTTCATCGCGTCGGAATGGAGGCAGATCTCGCACCCGCCTCCCATGACGAGGTTGTGAGGTGCGGCAACGACCGGTATCTTCGAGTACTTGATCGCCATCATCGCCTTCTGGAAGTTCTTGACCGTCAGGGCGATATCGTCATAGGCCCCCTCGGCAATGGCCATGGCAATAAGCATCAGGTTGGCGCCCGCGGAAAATACCCTTCCCTCGTTGGCAATGACAAGACCCACGCCTTCGTTTTCCGCCCGTTTGATTCCCTGGTGGACCATGGCGAGGATGTCGTTGCCGATCGCGTTCATCTTGGTGTGGAATTCAAGGCAGAAGACGCCGTCCCCCAGGTCGAGCACGGAAGCGCCGCTGCTCTTCTCCACCACCCGGTTGCTTTTTGTCAAGAAAGAGAGGCTGATATTCGCGGCAGGCCTGGAAATTTCGCGGTATTCCCCGGCAAGCATGTCATAGTAGTAGTCTTTGTTGTTCTCGAATTTGTAAAATTGTTCGATCGATTTAAGGACCGCCGGCACCTTCACCCCGTCCTGCTCCGCCCGCTTCACGAAATTTTTAACGCCGATGGCATCGAGCATCTCGAAGGGGCCGAGGTCCCAGTTGAATCCCCACTTCATGGCGTTGTCGATGTTCACAATGTCGTCGGCGACCTCGGGAATCATGCCGACCGTGTAGATCAGGGTATCGCGCAGGTTCTTCCAGGCGAACAGCGCCCCCTTGTCCGTGCCGGACAAGACCGTCTGCAATCGTTTTCCCGGATCATCGATCGGCTTGGCCGCTTCCGCGGAAGCGTACTTGGGCCGCACTGACGGCGCGTACTGCCCGGTCTTATAGTCATAGTAGAAATATGCGGTACCTTTTTCGTCCTTCTCCTTCTTGAAGAACCCCTGTTTGCTCTTGTTCCCGAGGAGGCCCTTCTTTACCATCTCGCTGACGAAACCGGGCAGGAAAAATGTCTCCCGCTGCTCGTCCTTCACCAGGGTTTCATGGGCGTTGTCCGCGACATGCTGCAGGGTGTCGAGACCCACCAGATCAGCAGTGCGGAAAATGGCGCTTTTCGGGCGGGCAGTGGCCGGCCCGGAAACGGCGTCCACCTCCTCCACGGTCATCTCCATCTCGATCATGTGGCGCATGCTGTTGCACATGGAATAGACGCCGATCCGGTTGGCGATGAAGTTGGGAGTGTCCTTGGCAAAGACGATCCCCTTCCCGAGGCGCTTCTCAATGAATCCTGCCATGAACCGGACAATGTCAGGATCGGTGAATTTGTTCGGGACGATCTCCAGAAGACGCATGTAGCGCGGGGGGTTGAAGAAATGGGTGATGAGGAAGTTTTTCCGTATTGGTCCCGGGAGGCTTTCGGCCATTTCGTTGACGGAAAGTCCGCTCGTGTTGCTGGAGAGGATGGCGCCCTCTTTCAGGTTCGGGGCGACCTTCTCGCTGAAGAGACGCTTCTTGATCTCCATCTTTTCAACAACGACCTCAATGATCCAGTCGCACTCCCGAAGTCTTTTGATATCGTCATCGAAGTTCCCCACCTCGATGAACGAGGCATAAGCAGGGATGAAGAACGCCGCGGGCTTGATCTTCTTGAGCCCTTCCAGTCCCGCTGCTGCGAATCGGTTCCGTACAGCGGGATCGTTCAGGGTAAGACCTGCCTTCTTCTCAGCCTCGTTCGGCTCGTTCGGCACAATATCGAGCAGGAGCACCTGGATACCGGCATTCGCGAGGTGGGCGGCAATGGTCGCTCCCATGACCCCCGCCCCAAGGACAGCCACTTTGTTGATCTGTTTCATCGCGTTCCTCCGTCGTTGCATTGCTTTCGGGAAATTATATGAAAATGCTTTTGGGTCGGCAAAAACATTGATTATTAAATCTCCCCTAAGGGGGATTTTCATTCGCCGTTGTGTCCCGACTCAGCGGGGCATGGACGTTTTCTTTTTTGTTCCTCGGCTAATTGTACCATCAACTTGAATTATTGTATAGATGTAACTATTCAGCTGTAACTATTCAGCAGGTCAGTCGCTGGGCGCAGATGCGGAAAGCCGGCGCATGCCAGCACGTAGACTGCATCGGTACGCGTGCCGAAGTCTTCTCTTTCAGCAAGAACACAGAGGCGCCGCTTATGGGCACTCAGCAGCAGATCGCCGATACCCCTTAAAGGTCAATAGGTATTTATGAGTGGTCTATACTTGAAAAAACACTTGACTTTATAGTATTCAGAGTATATAAGTAATTACTAATATACTTAAAGGAGTTGGGCGTGAAAGTTGAAGCAGAATCCTTCAAGGTGCTTGCTGTAGAAACCCGAATAAAAATAATCGAGTTGCTTAAGGCTGGACCATTGTCCGTTAATATAATAACCGATGCCTTGGGAATCAGTCAGTCTGCGGTTTCACAGCATCTTCGTGTACTAAAACAGGCGGGTTTAGTTACCGATGAAAGAAAGGGCTACTATATTTATTACACTCTCAACAAAGAGAGCCTTGATAAGTGCCAACATGAATTGATGAAAGTCTGCACCTGCGGCTGTGAATTCGGTAACAAGAAACAGGTCTCCGGCCCAAAGGAAGCCTTACTTGAGTATAAAAAACGCCTTGAGAGAGAATTGCAAGAGGTTAAGGGAAAGATTGCAGCGCTGGAAAAAAAGTAGTAGAATATTTTTTTATTTTTTATATAAGCGTATGCTCATAAACTAAAATGGGGAGGCAGCCCATGTGCCAAGAGCATGAGTGTACCAGTAGAGAGAAGCAATGCATTTGTGAACACGCAATTGACAATAGACTTCTTAGTAAAAATGAACTGCTGATCCGGCTTAAGGAGTATAAAAGGAATTTGGAATCAGAACTTGACGCGGTTAATAAAAATCTGGAATCATCGGCTACCGCCGAAGAAGGAGGTGACTAATCATGGCAGATGCGAAGAAAAACGAGAAAGCGGAAAAAACAGTAGAAAGCGCAAAGACATCGACCTGCGGCTGTGGATGCGGCTGTGTTCCACCGATGAAAAAGTAATAAAACTGATTATTCTAAATGATTCGTGGGGAGACAGCATTCTCCCCACGAAATTCTCCAGGAGGTTGAGTAAATGGACGGATTATTGTTGACCGTGACCGCATGGGTGCATTTGTTATCGGCAGTTGTCTGGATAGGTGGAATTTTTTTTATTTTATACGTTGCACTTCCGGTTGTGGGAAAAACCATAGACCAGCCGGGTAAAATCATGGGGCCTCTGAGCAAGCGTTTTATTCCGCTGGCAAACGTCAGTATTTTCCTGATCATCGCAACCGGCATCATCATGAGTGTTGCTTCGCGTGAATTTGCCGACCTCAGCAGGCTTTCCAGCCTACGGGAACAATCGCTTTTTATAAAGATTCTGCTCGTAGTAACGATGACAAGCATTCATATTTACCGTGGGTTGTTTCTGACACCGGGGATAGCACGGTTAGCGTCGAAAGGAAGCCATCCTGAAAAAGTTCAGAAGTTACAAACTTTATCCCTGAATCTAGTAAAGATCAACTTTTTTCTGGGCATCACAGTGCTCTTATTAACCAGTATGCTGTATGCTTACAGGGCCTGAATCTCCCAGTGAAGAACCCTGCGCCAAGAGCGCAGGGAGTTTTAAATCACTTGAAAGCGATTTTCTCAAAATATTCTCGGCGCCAAGATCAGAACTCATATCTAAGGTGCGTGTAAACGTTGTCATCCTTCGCCAGTTGCCCGAACCGGCCTCAGGGTTTGCCGCCGCCGAAAAGATTCCATCCTATGGCAACCCAGATTGCGAGTCCGTAAAATTATATTTTACTTCGGGATCCATCAGGTAATCTTCATCCGACAATCCATAAAGGGCGAAAAAAGAAAGCCTCAGGGTCTGATGAATCATGAACTGCGTAAGCCGCAGGGAAGCAAGCTGATGAAGCCATTTCTCCAGCGGTAAACCGGGGGGGGGAGATTTTGCACGAAAAACCTCTTCATGCATACCTCCTCCGATTTGCATAATCGTATATCGATATTTTCAGATGTCGGCCCTAAAAAGTCAGGTTCATATCCGCCGGGATCACAACGTCTTTATAGTAATGCACCGGATCGGCTACCTTGACACCGTCGATCAAATCCTTTTTGGCAATGTTGAACAACGCGACATTCAAGGGACAAGCAAGCACGGTTCCTCCCTCCGCGATCAGCATGAAGAACAGGTCCTCGACGCTCGGCAGGTTCATCTCCTCCATCTTCTTCATTACCGCGTCGCCCTCTTCCTTCGGCTGGTCGGGAAGACATTTGAGGTCCTTCACTTTTTCCTTGTGCACCGCATTGATGCCCCGTGAGCCGAAGAACATAGTGACCTTGGAGCCTTCCCGCAGAAGGCTCAGCGCGGTCATGAGGGCATTGTAGACCTGGCATAGCTCGTCGTGGAAACACATCACCGAAACATTTTTCACTATCTTTGGCATGGCAATTTTCCCCCTTTCAGGAACACGCAAGGAAATAGCGCAGATTCTACGGCCAGTTGCTCAAACCGTGCCTCATCTTGGAAAGGAAATATTTCTCAAAACCGAGCTTCATCCACTTCGCCCAGATCGCCTTCTTCATATAAGAGCTCTGCCGCGGCGGAAGGACCGGATACGCCTTCATAAAGGCGGCCGTATTGCCCAAATCCATGAGGCATACCACGCCAAGTTCTTCCGCAGGGGGCGGCGTCTTACCGGTGACATCAGAGGCGATCGTTGCCGCGGCGATCTCAGCCATCCTCACGGTCATGAATCCCGTCTTGGGAACACCCGTCGGCACGGGCGTGACCTCCGGCGGCGCTATCGCCATGGCAACGCCGACGGCAAAGATGTTTTTGTACTTCGTATGCCGGTAATTTTTGTCCACGGGGATGAAGCCCCGGGGATTACCAAGCGGAGCGACTGCGGGCACACCCCTGAACGGCGGCGCGATCATCGCGAGCTTGAAGGGTATCCTGGCGCCGCCCTTGAGCTTGATCTCCCCGGGCGTGACCTCCTCGATGGCCTGGCTCACCATGGGCTTGATATCACGCTCGGCGAATTCATCTTCGATAAATCGTTTTGAGTTGCCGAGCCCGCCCACACCCATGTGCCCTGGGTAGGGCTCTGAGGTGAGGTAGATAATGGGGACTTTGTGCCGCATCTTCAGCCTCCGAAGTTCGGCATCCATCTCGAAAGCGAGCTCATACGACGGGCCGAAGCAGCTCACCATCTGCGATGATCCGAGCACGATCGGCCCCGGCGTTTCGAGTACCGTTCTCCACGTCTGCGCGGTCTTCACCGCGTGGTTGAGCGTAAACGTGCAGGCGGTGAATCCCTTTTCCGGCCCAAGGCCGGGGATTTCATCAAAGGCAAGATGGGGACCGGTGGCGATAACGAGATAATCATAGGACAACCCCCGTGTGGTGGTGTACACCTTGGATGAATCCCCATCAACCTGCTTTGCAGCTTCATGGATAAAATCAATCCCTTTCGGCTTAAGAATGTTGCTCAGTCTGAGCGTTATGTCCTCAGGCTTCCTCCATCCCATAACAAGCCACGGCAGGGACGGCAGGAACACAAACCGGTCATCGTCACTAACCACTGTTACGTCGGCATTCTTCCCCAGCAGCCGTTTCAGTTCCAAGGCCGCGGTCAGTCCCCCGAACGATCCCCCTAACACAACGATCCTTGTCATAGTTCCTCCGCTGTGATCTACTTTGTCATCCCCGAATGTTTCTATCGGGGATCTGGTTCATCCGAACAGGTTAAACCGGATTCCCGCTCAAAGCCTGCCCCAGCATGATTTAAGCAGGGGCGGGAATGACGGATATGTGGCGATGCAAAAGGTCCCGCTAAAACATCCCCACAACCTTATCGCTTTCCATCATAAGGTCCGTCAGCCGGTCGTAGTCGATGGCCTGCACCCAATCATCGATCTCGGAAGCTTTCATTCCCCGCAAACGCTTATCATCATCCAACACATACACTGTGCCGGGAAAATCGCCGAGTCTTTTTTTCTGAGCGAAGATCACACCGTTCTGCAGCAGGACAAGATCAGCATTACCATCCCTCGCAAGGGTCACGCCCCTCATTCCGTCAGCGGTATCCGGCGCGCTTTTACTATCACGATCATGGGAGCCTCCCTCAAAAGATCATCGTTGTCTTCGCTTCTTTCACCAATTCTGCGATCTCCTTGCCACCGACCGCATTCACACCCTCGACCAGGTCACCAGTCTCCACACGCTGGGCCTTCAGCGAGGGGCCGTCCGCATAGACCGTGACGCCCATGTCAAGGCAGTCCTTGAGAGCGCCTTCAAGATTGGTATAGCCGGTCCCGGAATCATCCTGTCCCTTTTTCGCGAGCATGACGCCCCCATCCACGAGAATAAGATCCACGCTGCGTTCATCAGCGAGCGCTCCCAGGGCGTGTCGGACCGCCTCGGCCGCGTTAATATCGCCGTAGGGTGAGCGTTTCAGGATCATTGCTATTGCAGCCATATTTATTCTCCCTGGTGATTTAATTCCGCACTCCGCATTATAGTCACGCTCCCATATTCAGCCAGATATCCGTTTCGTCCATCGTCTTAAACAGCCCTTTGAGAGAACCGATGTCCGTGCCTGCAAGATAATCGTCCTTCGCCGCACGGCGAAAGTTCAGACAGCCGCCTCAGATATACACCCGCAGCCCTTTTTGTATGAGATGGGAGAATTCTTCTTCTGCGTTCAGGATGCCTTTTGCCTTCTGTTTTGTCAGGAAGCAGTAGACGCCGTCCGCTGATGCAATAAGATTGACCGTATGGCCCTTGTTCATGGCTGATTCAGCGATGCGAACGCTCGTCAAGGTGTTCTCGTACGAATACGGCGATGTGGACAGATAGAGGGAAAGGGTTTTCGGCATGGTGGCCTCCTCAGAAGACACGGATGATCATACGCGCCGCTTGTTTGCCTCGGAATAACTGATTTATAGCAAACGCAATAATTGTTGTTATGTCATTTGTAGGGCAACCCTTCAGGGTTGCTTAAAGCAAGGCTAAAGCCTTGCCCTACAGGTAACATTATTTTATGCGTTGGTTTTAGATGATATCCATCCAGACCTTTACGGCCGTGGCGGAAATAATCGCGGCCAATAGCCATCGGAGAAATTTCGTGTTGGTCTTGTTGCCGACGATGCTGCCCCACCGTGCAGCGGGCATTGCGCCGATGATAAGGGGCAATGCCATGATGAATGGCACCTGACCGGTCGCCACCTTGCCGACCAATCCAGCGGATGAAGAGAACAACCCGATCGCGAGCGTGCTTCCGAGTGTCACCCGGAGCGGGATCTTCAGGACATACAGCATCATCGGAATAAGTATGAATGCCCCGCCCTGCCCTACCAGACCGATGGAAAAGCCGAGGACAATACCGATCACGATCGCAGTACCTTTATGAAAAACAACGTGTTCCTCGGTCAGATCGTCCTGATGATAACTTCGAGGGATGAGCATCATCGCTGCCGCGATCAACGCCAGGGCACCGAAGACCATAAGCAAAGGTCCGTCGGGTATCTTCTTCGACATCAGCGCACCGATCAGCGATGAAAGAAATAGGGATAACCCAAGTGTAAGTACCAGTGACTTGTTCACCAGCGCGTTCTTGTTGTAGTAGAACATTGCCGTGAGCGCAGAGAAAAAGCCCTGTACCATCGTGAGACCGGTGATGCTCTTGACGTCGATCCCGCTGAATCCCAGGAACGGCGTCACGTAGAGCAGCAGCGGGAACATGACGATGCCGCCGCCGATGCCGAGCAATCCCGAGAGAAACCCGACAGAGGCGCCGACCAGCAGCAGGAACAAGGTGAAGGCGGCGTCCATTTATTGCACCACGAAGATCCGCGTCGATCCTTTTTCTTCTCCTTCGAGCACATCACCGATGTGGGCCGCCAGGATATGCTCTTTCTGCAAAGCCGCAATGAGCTTGTTCTTTCCGGCCTGAGGCATGAACATCAACAGACCGCCCGATGTTTGTGCGTCGTTCATCAACACCCGGTCGGTCAGCGAAACATCGCCGCTCCAGTCCACGAAGGGGTCATAACTTTTCTGATTGGCCCTCGTGCCTCCCGGTATCATTCCCTTCTCCGCGATCGTCACCGCCTCCTCGAAAAAAGGCACCCGACGTGCGTGGAGTCTGGCCGAACGGTTGCTCGCCGTCAGGACCTCCATCAGATGGCCGATGAGTCCGAATCCGGTGATGTCAGTGGCCGTACTGACGCCAACTTCAAGCATGATCTCGCCCGCCCGCTTATTCAGCGTTGCCATCGATTTTGTGAACGCGTCCGCGGTCGCTTCGCTGCACTTCCCGGATTTTATCCCCGTAGAGATCACTCCGGTGCCTATTCTCTTAGTGAGGATCAGGGCATCACCCTGCCTCGCTTTTGTGTTGTCAAGAATTCTCCCGGGATGAATGGATCCGAGTATGGCATATCCGAATTTCGGTTCCTTGTCCTTGATCGTGTGGCCGCCGATGATGGCCACCCCGGCCTCGGTCATCTTGTCGATACCGCCCTGCATGATCCGCTTGTTGATCTCGATGAACTCCGGCCCCGCGGGAAGCGCCGCAATGTTCAAGGCCACCAGCGGCTTGCCGCCCATTGCATACACATCCGACAACGAGTTTGCCGCCGCGATCGCGCCGAACCAGTAGGGGTCATCGACGATGGGCGTGAAAAAATCCGCCGTAAAGACCATTGCAGTCTCGTCATTGATACGGTAGACCCCGGCATCGTCTGCATTCGATGGGCCGACCAGCACGTTCGGGTCCATGATCTTCGGCAAGTGTCCCAGAACCTGGGACAGTTCAGCAAAGCTGAACTTTGCCGCTCAACCGGCGCAGCTGGAAAGTTGCGTAAGCTTGATTTCCATTGTTGTCTGACCTCCCCTCTGCATGGTGAATAAATAATCCTCTATCGCCTTCTCCCGCCGGGATACGTGCCCTTCCTGGTCACGGGACAGCACGCCGGAGCGGGTATGTCGTCGTCATATTCTTTTTTAAGAAGTTCAAGCAGGTCGGGGATCAATGGTTCCTTCAGGAAGTAGCATTTGAGCCTGCCATCAATGAAAAAATCGATGATTCCATTCGTGCGCAGGAGACTCAGGTGTTGAGACACGTTCGGCTGGCTGATGTCAAGGGTTTCCTCGAAATCGCTCACGCACTTCACGCCCTGCACCAGGTCTTCGAGGATCTTGATACGGACAGGATGGGCAATAACCTTGAGCAGTTCACCCCTTTTTTCTAACGGGATCATCTTGTTTTATTGCCTCATGTGGATGGTTTATTTTGGAACAGCAGCTTCCTGCAAGACATGTGCAAACATTATTATGTTATTGTAAAATTGTCAATAGATAATTCAGATTTGAGGAAACGGGAATGTATGCCCTACTCTGTATCTGATCTTATTTATAAGCGATAATAATAGAATTCGGCGTGATTCGTGCCTTTAACAGACGCGGACCTAAACAGGGGTGCGGTTTTCCGCACCCCTGTATCCGCTGATATTGCAAACATCGCCCGGTCCATGACAGGGGAGTATAGAGGATATCCCCCAAAGTTTTCTAAGAGTCGGTCGGGAATCGCTTATGTCGATTATTCGCAGCCTCCTGTAAATTTGCGAATTTTACTGCCGATATTCTTGCCATCCACGGTTACGTACGTAACTTGGCGTTTTTCATCTTCCTTAACATCGGAGAGCATGGCGGCATCTTCCATCACCACAATCACCTCGGAACCGGACTTTGTCTTGATGGTAACACTCTTGGTAGCGATGTCGATCTTGGAAACCTTGCCCTTCACCTTCTGCTGTTCTTGAGCGACGGCAACCATGCACAAAGAGAGCGAAACGAGAACGATAAGTGCCGCCACTATCATCTTCTTCATTGATATTCACCTCCTTCCCATGCTGTATTATCTTGAATGCCTGGCTTAACCGGTTTTAAATTAAATTTTGACACTACCTTCGCTTGAACTTCTGATAGAGCACCGGAACAAGGGCGAACATGCCCAGCAGGGCAAAGGACCCGAGCACCCGGGGCGAAGCGACTTCGCTCATGCTGGTGATTGTGGCAAGACTGGCGCCGGCGTTGCAGAATACGAAACTGCCGGGGATGATGCCCACCATGGTGCCGAGAAAGTATGTCCGAAGGGGCATGCGTGTCAGTCCTGCCCCGAGGTTGATCAGGAAAAAAGGAAAAACCGGGACCAGCCGAAGGAACAGGAGGTAGTTGAAGCCTCGTGCCTCAAGTTCCTTGTTTATCTTTTCAAGACGGGCCCCGAATTTGTTCTGGATCACGTCGTGGAACAAATAACGGGCCACGAGGAAAGCCAGGATCGCTCCTACCGTAGCGCCGATATTAACATACAGGGTCCCCATGACAACGCCGAACACGGCCCCTGCCGCGAGGGAGAGGATTGCGGCTCCGGGAAGGGACAGGGCTGTCTGGATGATGTAGACGGCGATAAACGCGGCGGCCATGACGAGCCGGTTCTGCTGATAGAATGCCGCCAGCGCATCGCGGTTGGCCTTGAGCGACTCAAGGGTCAGGAACCTTCCCAGGTCGAATACAAAGAACACGGCGATGAGCATTACGATGCTCGCTGCGATCAAAATCTTTTTTTTGTCCATGTATCTCCTCGTTCCACGTTGGTCATGACCGCTGCCGCTTTAACCGTGCCGTGAAGAGCGGGAGCGCGTTAACCTGAAGCAGTCTCATCAGCAGAAACATTCTTCGGCGGATTGCGTGCCATCCTGGTCCGGGACAGCAGCCGTTCCGCAGCCCTTGAATGCCCCGAAATGTCTATTGAAACTCCCCGTGACCTCGAAAAAGGGCTTGAGCCTCGTTTGCGAAAGCATGAGAGCAGTATTGCTGCACACCTTTTCCGGCCGGTCCCGTTCGAACACATGGCCGGAGTCCAGCGGGAAAGCGAACGGCGCTTCACGGACTCCGCCCCGGTACACGGCGACATGGCCGAAATCCTCGCAGGCGTCCTCGATGCCGTCGATCTTCCAGAGGCGGTACGTAATGGATGAGAACCGGATGTTTCCGACACGGGCGCGCACATCCTCATTCGCAATGGATATCCTTCGCCGGGAAACAAGCCGCGGGTCATTGAAGCCCGTCTTTCGGGCGATGCGGACGAAATCCTTTTCATACAGCGCTCCCCCCAGGCACTCTCCATGCAGCACGGGGTCTTTTTTCAGTGCTGCCGGCATCCTCCGGTCGGCATAGATGTCGGAAAAATAGAATTCCCCGCCGGGCTTCAGCATGTCATGGATCTGCCTGATGATGGTCTCTTTGTCCTGAACGAGATTGATTACACAGTTGGAGATCACGAGGTCGAGGGAACCGGCGGGAAAATGGCGTTTCGCGTGCTCAATGTCGTCGAAAATGAACCTGCAATTCGGCTCGGCGTATCCGAATCGCTTCATCTGCATATCAAGATATTTTTCCGCAACGCGGATTTGCGCCTCGGTCATGTCGATGCCGTACACAAAGCCCTGCTCGCCCACGAGCTTCGACATGATATAGCTGTCCCTGCCGGTGCCGCACCCAAGGTCGAGGACCTTCAGCCCTTCCAGGACGAGGGGTATGGGCGAGCCGCAGCCATAGTAGCGCTCCTTGATCTCATCGGCAATGGAGGGAAGAGCGGCGCGCACGTGTTCCGGCATGGAATCGGGCGTGCAGCAGGCCGTTGTCTTGAGATCGGCGGCGGTCTTGACCACGTCACCGTAATAGTGTTGGACATTCCGCTTGACGTCGAATTCGTCCTCTTCGGTCACCAGCGCTCCCTGGCAACTGCTCCCCCGGTTCACGGTGCAGGCGTAGCAGTGCTCGTCGCAGGTAATCTCGGGCGCGAAGTCGCTGAAGTCGAGCTCCCAGAATTTTTCCTGTTCATACCCCTTGATCCTGATCCCCAGAGCGAGGTTGAAATCACAGTCGTATACATGGCCCTGGTAATCAACGGATAGAAGCCGCCTGCACATGACCCGTTGCAGGGTATCAGGGTTAAAGTTGTCGAACAATTCCCTCATATACTCGTCAAGTTTTCCCTGGCGCAGCAGGTCCTGTTTGAACCGTTTGATCGGCGTATTGACGATGGTCAGCAGGTTGTTGAAGGTGATCCCGTATCGGTCTGTGAGAGCCTGTTTGTATTCCCGTTCGAGCTCTGTCTGCTCCGGCGGCAGGTAATCGCCAACAGCATTGTACACAAGGTCGAGCTTCAATCCGTCTGTTCCGTAACCCAGCGTGTTGAGCCGTTTCAGCACGTTGATGCTTGTCCGGAAGACGCCCTTGCCCCGCTGCGCGTCGGCCTGGTCCTCAAAGGTGCCGGGGAGCGACGCGATCAGCCGCACGCCGTGCC
Organism: Nitrospirota bacterium; assembly: GCA_023229435.1. Lineage (NCBI taxonomy): Bacteria > Pseudomonadati > Nitrospirota > Nitrospirota bacterium. Next base: position 53,936 of record JALNZF010000006.1, on the reverse strand, counting down.
GCTTATACAGGTCGATAAACTGTGCATACCCGGGCAGGTCGAGGACGGTGAGGCTTGTCCTGACCGTGACCTTTTTGTCCCGGCGCGAGAGCGTTTCGATAAACATCGGCAGACTCGGGTTCATCTCGGGCGTGCCTCCTGTGAACTCGATGTTCGGTACGTCGATCGAAAGGAGCTTATTGAGGATCATCCCGGCCGTCTTTGCGTCCATGTTCTCGTCACCCGCAGGAGACGCGCCGACGTGGCAATGGGCGCAGGCCTGGTTGCATCGATTGCCGACGTTGACCTGGACCGTCTCGATCCTTTCCTTTTTCAGGATTTCCCGCTCCCAGAAGACCGTCCGAGACATACATACCTCCCCTTGGTGTTTTAATTGTGGATCGGGCGTCTTTTTACCAGATCCGCTGTAACGCTGCTGTTAACCCATATTCTGCGGTTGGCTCGCAAAAACGACCCGCTGCGGTTACAGCGGGGCTCGCATGGCTTAGAACGTGAGATTCATATCAGCAGCTATGACAACCGTTTTATAGTTTTGTTGCGGGGTCGGCTGCCTTGGGGAACTGTTGAACAGCGCGACGTTCAAGGGACAGGAGCAATTGTGAATGTATCGTTTCTTCCCGCTGTCCTGGGTGTATGACCTTCATCTGCCCTTAACGAACAGTTCCGGATGGGGCCAGCCGTCGATCCCGCCTTCCAGAATAAAGAGCCTTTTTTCCGGCACGCCTTTTGACTTCAGATAGTCATATGAATTGACGGCGCCGCCTTTGCCCATTGGACAGATAATGACCACATCGCCTTTCGACGTTTGGATTGCAGGAAGGGCTTTATCAAGCCGCTTTTTTTGTTCATCGCTTTTCGATGGGAAGGCGTTCGTCTCTATTGATCCCCTGAAATGCTGATCGCCAAAGTCCTCGGCAGGCTGGATGTCGACTATGACAAGCGGTTTATTGTTTACAAGCCATTGTTTAAAGATGTCCGGCTTCACATAATTTGCCGCCAATGCGGCATACGGAACAAGGAGCAGAGTAACAAGCGCCAAACACAACGTAATCATCTTTCGTTTCATCAAGAACCTCCTCTGTAGTAGTTTTTATTTTGTGCGGTCAATAACCCCCGCCTCCCTCAGTATGAGTACTCATCAGTGAGTCAAGATCTGATACCACATTTTGATCCCGGTAATAGCGATGATGACGGCGATCACGAGCCTCAGATACTTCGTATTTACCTTCTTGCTCATGCCCCCTCCGAACTGAGCACCCGGCACGGTGCCTACGACAAGGGCCAGCGCAGCGGGCCAGAGAATCTGGCCGGTCGCCATTTTGCCGATAGTGCCCGCGAGCGCCCCCAGGAATACGATGCCCAGCGTACTGCCGATCACGATCCTCGTCGGGATATTCAATAAATAGATCATGATTGGGATATAAATAAACGCACCCGGCGCGCCCACCATTCCTCCGAATACGCCGATGAGGAGGCTCACGGCCATTGCCAACGGCTTATTGTACTTGAGATCTTCCGGCAACATATCCTGGCCCTGTTCCCGTTTGGGAATGAACATGGCGACCGCGGCGATCACCGCCAGACTTGCAAAAATGGCCAGCAGAAATGCGCTTTTCGTGTGTTGTGAGTAAAATGAGCCTGCGAGATTCCCGATCGCGTTGCAGATGCCCATATAGAGAAGCAGCGATTTGCTCACGAATTTATTCTTGTGATGGACAATCACGCCGGTGAGCGATGCGGAAAGGACCTGTACCATGCTGATCGCCGCCACCTGCTTCATATCGAACTGGCCAACGCCGAGAAGAGGCGGCACGTAGAGGAGAAGCGGGATCATAAAAATAGCGCCGCCCAGACCTAATAATCCGGAAAGGAATCCACCGCCCAGACCCAGCGAGACAAGGGTGATCAAGAGAGGGATATCCATTATGTATTCCCTCCGCCGTGGATCAGCAAAATGCCCTTCAGCGATTCAATAGTAACTATGTCGTTCCTGGCGACGATCCTGCCGTTCACCGCAACCGACGGACACGGCGGCGGGTCCTTCTCCAGCGCATACTCCGGCGAAGGTTTCTTGATAATGACGACCTCCACATCCAACTCCTTTTCCGCCCGACCGGCGGTCTCCGTAAGGGATACTCAGCGCTTCCCCATCGGGTCATTGATATAGAACTTAATAACATTCTTTTTCATCTATCTTCTCCTTTCCGGTGAAATTGAGTGAGCAATGATGCCTTAAGAATTGTATGCAAATATTATTATGTTTTTATATAAATGTCAATATAAAATTACAATTTGATGGCAAGAGAACATTATTATGGTCTGGTTAATGAAGGTTAGAGTTATGATGTGAGAGGAAATATCTGTTTAGAAGCAATACATTGACACTCCAGCTCAGACGAGATGGACAGGTGGTGCGACGTGTTTAGTGTTAGGCCCGGTCGCATGAACTTCGGGATATTACCTCCCACATTTCCTCGCTGATATCATGGAGGTAATCGTTGATTGCATAGACCTTGCCGCACCCCGTGCAGCGAAAATATACCGTGCGTCAGCCGATCCGGAGATCAACCTTCATATTACATTCTTTGCATTTCATAAGTTCTATTTTCCAGCGGAAAAGCACTGCGACTGTATTCCCGATAACTTCTTTCGGGAATGACGGGTTTTATTATTCCGCACGCCGCACTCCGCATTCAGCACTTGATTCACTCCACGATATCCAGTTTTATCGACAGCTCCCGGAGCTGGGCGGCGGCGACGCGCGACGGCGCCTCGGTCATAAGACAGATGGCCTTCTGCGTCTTGGGGAACGCGATCACGTCGCGGATGGACGTGGCGCCCGTCAGGATCGCCGTGAGCCGGTCAAGACCAAAGGCAAGACCGCCATGGGGCGGCGCGCCGAACTCAAGCGCCTCGAGCAGGAACCCGAACTTCTTCCGCGCGTCCTCTTCGGCGATGTTCAGAAGTCCGAACAACTGAGACTGTATATCCGACCGGTGGATGCGGATACTGCCGCCGCCGATCTCGGAACCGTTCAGGACAATATCATACGCTTTGGCTTTGACCTTGAGCGGATCGGTCTTCATGAACTCGAGGTCCTCGTCCCGGGGAGCGGTAAACGGATGGTGCATGGCGTCGTACCGTTTTTCATCGGCGTTCCACTCCACCAGCGGGAAGTCCGTGACCCACAGAAAATTCAGTTTGCTCTCATCGATGAGGTTCAGCCGTTTACCCATGAGCAGGCGGAGGTAGCCGAGCGTGCCGGCAACGATCTTCGGACTGTCGGCAATGAACATCATAAGGTCGCCGGGCTTTGCCGCAAGCCTCTCGGCAATGGCTTTTACCTGGCCGTCCTTGAAGAACTTTGCGATCGGCGATTCAAAACCCGCTTCGGTCACCTTGATCCAGGCAAGCCCCTTTGCGCCGAAGACCTTTGCTTCGTTCGTGAGGTCGTCCACCTCTTTTCGCGAAAGCCCCGCCATGTTCGGCGCTGCAAAACCTCTTACCTGCCCGCCGAGTTCCACGGCCTGGAGAAACACTTTGAAGTCCGACGCCCCGGCGATATCGGAAATATCCTTAAGCTCGAGCCCGAAACGCGTGTCAGGCTTGTCCGATCCGTAGCGGTCCATGGCCTCCTGGTAGGTGAGCCGGGGGAACGGCGTCGGGATATCGGTCCCCTTCACTTCCCTGACAACCTTCGCAAGGAGTTCTTCCATGAGCAAGATGATATCATCCTGGTCGATAAAGGACATTTCAAGGTCGATCTGGGTGAATTCGGGCTGGCGGTCCGCGCGCAGGTCCTCGTCGCGAAAGCATTTTACGATCTGGTAGTAGCGCTCGAACCCGGCCACCATCAGGATCTGCTTGAAGAGCTGCGGCGACTGGGGAAGCGCGTAGAACATGCCGGGGTTCACCCTGCTCGGAACGAGGTAGTCCCGGGCGCCCTCGGGTGTGCTCTTGGTCAGGAACGGCGTTTCGATATCGATGAAACCGTGGCCGTCGAGAAACTGCCGCACGGTCCTGGTGATCGTGTGGCGGGTTATGAGTACCTTCTGAAGGCTCGGCCGGCGCAGGTCGAGGTAGCGGTAATTGAGCCTGAGGCTTTCGGCAACGTCCGTCTCGTCTTCGATCATGAACGGCAGGGGCTTTGACGGGTTCAGGACCGAAAGCCCGCTCACGATCACCTCGATCTCACCGGTCGGGAGCTTCGGGTTGACCGTAGTGCCCGGCCGCGGAGCGACCGTACCGGTGATGGCGAGAACGAATTCGCTCCTGATGTCATGGGCGAGCTTATGCGCATCCGCAGCCGTTTCAGGATTGATGACGACCTGAGTTATGCCCGCGCGATCACGCAGATCGATGAAAACGAGGCCGCCATGGTCTCTTCTCGTATTTACCCAGCCCATGAGCGTCACCGTCGCGCCCACATCCTTCTGGGACAATTCCCCGCAGGTATGCGTCTTTTTGTGTGCTTTCACGTTCGCTACCCCTCCTGAATTGATGCAAAACAGGCTCGATAATAGCACCCAACACGAGCTAAAGTCAAGCACGGGTTGGCCATAAAACTGCATGACTGACGGCGACGGGTTATGCTATAGTAGAAGCCATGGCTACACGACTTGCCACCGTCCTCACTCTTGCCGCGCTGTTCCTGATCCCTGGACATGCCGCATCCCAGTCGCAATCCCTGAAGATCAGGCTCACCTACGCGACTACCCACGGCAATCTCAAGACCGTGGCCGCTCCGGCGGGGAAAAACATGCCGAGACTCGGCATTGCGCTGGCCGGCGGCGGTGCCAAGGCATCCGCCTCGATCGGCGTGTTGAAGGTCCTTGCGCGGGAGGGCATCCCGGTTGCCGCGATCGCGGGCACCAGCATGGGCGCGGGCGTTGGAGGTCTTTTTGCCGCAGGCTACTCTCCCGAAGAGATCGAGAAGATCTTTCTCGAAAATGACTGGAACGACATATTCACCGACACTCCCCGACGCGTATTTCAGACCCAGGAACAGAAGGAGTCAGGCAGCCGCCACCTCCTCGAATTCACGTTCTATCGTGGACGGTTCATGCCGCCTTCCGGGCTGTCGGCCGGCCAGAAACTGACCAACCTGCTGGCGTCCAAGACACTGGCCGCGTCGTTCGAGGCGGACTTCGATTTCGACAAGCTGAAAATACCCTTCCGCGCCGTGGCAACGGACATCGAGAACGGAAACACCGTGGTTATCGGCCGCGGCCTGCTGCATGAGGCCATTCGCGCCAGCGCCGCCATCCCCCTGGTGTTCCAGCCGGTCGAGATCCAGGGACGCATGCTCGTCGACGGAGGTCTTGTCAATAACCTTCCCGTCGATGTGGTGAAGTCGATGGGCGTTGACGTGGTCATTGCCGTCGACGCTTCGTCGAAACTCGACAAGAAAGAACAGCTTGCCACCCTTCTCGAGATCATGAGCCAGTCCATATCCCTCCAGGTCAGGCGCGAATCGGAGCGGCAGGCGGCACTGGCCGACCTGGTGATCACGCCGGACACGACGAGCTACCTGTTCACGGATTTTCCCGCCATGCACGAGATCGTTCGGAAAGGCGAGGAAGCGGCAGAGGCGGCCTTGCCGCGCATCCGTGAACTGATGAAACCAAGAACCATGGAATCGCCGTCATCGGATCGTTACCGTATCACCCGCCTGGACATCCGGGGAAACACAACGATACCTGATGCCGCGATCCGGAATGTCATGACACCGGTCCTTTCCCCCCGCGAGTCCGCGGTTGATGAGCTCCAGGCCGCCCTGGGAGAGGTCTTTCGGCTCGGCTGGTTTGCCGACGTTTCTCTGGACCTCGAAAAAGAGATCGACGGCACGCGCGCCGTCCTCACGGTCGAGGAAAATCCCGTTGTCCAGCGTATCAACCTCTCAGGGAACACGATCATCCCGACCAGTGATATCCTTGCAACGCTCTCCTGGCAGAAGGGGCAGGTGCTCAACAGCACCCGCTTGCGGGCGGAGCTTGACAGGTTCGTGGCAACCTGCAAGAATCGCGGGTACCTGCTCACTCGCGTGGAACGTGTCGATATGAACACAGACCGCGCAACGCTCGAGATAGAGTTCTACGAGGGAAGGGTGGACTTCGTCACGATCGCGGGACAGAAAAGGACAAAGCGGTCCCTGATCCAGCGGGAGACAGGAACACGGCCGGGCAGTCCCTTGAATGTCAATACTGCCGCCTACGACATCCAGCACCTCTACGCCCTGGACTACTTCGAGTCCGTATCAGCAGACATGACGAAAAGCCCGCAAGGCGGTATCGATATCACGCTCAGGATAAAGGAAAAACCCACGACCAAGGTACGGCTCGGACTTCGCTACGACCTTGAGGACCGGTTCACCGGCCTCACCGACATTGTGATGGAGAACGTTACCGGCAGGGGCATCAAAGCCTACCTCACGACGCGGTATGGAAATTACACGGACATCACGCTTGGATACTGGTCGCCGATCTTTCTCGACACCTATTTCGTGCACAGCATGCAGGCCCTCTACCAGCAGAGAAATTACCTCCTCTACGAGGACCAGCACAAGGTCAATGAACTGGACATCACCCGGATCGGCGCCGAGTTTGCCTTCGGTTACCAATGGTTCCGCTTTGGCGACACCTACCTGCGCTATCGCTACGCCGCGGACAGTGCCGAAGAAACCCTCGGCGCGAATCCCGCCAGGGATGTTACGCACATCGGAAGTCTTGCCTTTCTTACCACGATCGACACCCGTGACAGGAATATCTTCCCGCACACCGGGATATTACTGAAAGGGTCCTACGAAAGCGCCCGGCCCGCGTATGGCAGCACCAATGCCTTTACCAAGACCGCGCTCTCGCTCCAAGGAGCCATACCGATAGCAGAACGACATACGTTGATCCTTGAAGGATCGGGCGGTCTGGGCAGCGGAGACATGCCCTATCAGGAAAAATTCGGGATCGGCGGGGCGGACTATCTTCTTGGTTTCCCGCTGGCAGGATACCAGCGCCGGGAGTTCACGGGTTCTGATGAGCTGGGTTTCTCGGCAGCCTGGCGGTGGATGATCAGGGAGTACCATCTCAAGGCGGTCAAGGCCGTGTATCTGAACCTTACAGGACAGGCCGCCAATGTCTGGGAACGAAGTGGAGCGGTGTCTGTGGACCATCTCCGGACAGGCGCCGGCATCGGTCTGCACGCGGACACGATCATCGGCCCGATGCGGCTTGATTTCGGGGCCGGCGCGCAGAACCGGCATATGATCTATTTCTCGGCGGGGTTTGATTTTTGAGGATACGCGTGACCATTTTCATTGACTTGCCGCGCGCCTTCTGATATGAATTGAACATTCGAAGACCGGAACAACCATGGCGAATATCTTTTTCATAGGCATAGGCGGGTTCCTTGGCGCGATCTCCCGGTACGGGGTCGCGCTTTGGATCGGACAGCGGTGGGGACGCAACTTTCCCCTCGGCACTTTCCTGATCAATATCAGCGGCAGTTTTCTCATCGGCCTGCTCATGTCGCTGTTCACGGAGCGTTTCATGGTGAACCCGCAATGGAGATTGCTCCTTATCGTGGGGTTCCTCGGCGCGTATACCACGTTCTCAACCTTTGAATACGAGACCGGCACGCTCATGAAAGACGGCGAATGGCTGATCGCGATGCTGAACGTCATGTTGAGCGTTATCGTCGGATTCATGGCATTGAAGCTCGGTGAGGTGATCGCGAAAAGTATATAATAGTCCTCATTCCAATGCAACAAATCGAGAACTCTGATCCATAACAACTCATGTCTCACACGAAGCCACAAAGCGCACGAAGGAAAGCGATTAATGATCCAAAATTCAATTCATAAACTTCGTGTCTTCGTGGCTTTGTGTGAAAAAGGAGAATTTCATGATCAAACCCGGTCCCGCAAAAAAACTCACCATCTACGTTGACGAGACCGAGAAGGTCCACGGCAAGCCGGTCTATGAAGCGGTCATGGACATTCTTTTTACCCGGAAGATATCCGGAGCAAGCGTGTTCCGCGGGGTCGCGGGTTACGGAAGCGAAGGCAAGCTCCATACCACGAAGATACTGGAACTCTCCACCACCCTGCCGGTCAAGATAGAAGTTGTTGATTCCGAGGAAATGATAAACATCATCCTTGCCGAGATCTGCTCCGTTGTCGGGAAAGGGCTCATTGAAGTGAGCGACACGAACGTCATCAAGTGCAGCGATAGAAAGAAGTAAGCGACACGTTCGCCGATATGATCATCCAGTCCCTCGATACGCAACTGCTGCTTCTCATCAATCACGGCACCGCGAACACCCTGTTCGATGTCCTCATGCCGGCGCTTACCTCACAAGGGTATCTGCTGGTCCTGCCGTTTCTGTTGTATATGATCGTCAGCAGCGCTGATCGGATGGATGCTCAGGGGAAAAGGTTTTTGTCCGCGACGCTCTGGACCCTCGTGATCTCCTGTTGCGCCGTCTTTCTCGCGGAATGGGCGGGGGTTGTGTTGAAAAACGCTATTGACCGGGAAAGGCCATGCATGGCGATCGAGGGGATCCGGCTCATTACCGCCTGCCCGAAGTCATACGCCATGCCGTCAGGCCATGCGATAAGCTCATTTGCCTTTGCCGTACCCCTCTTCTATCTGACCCGGGATTATTTGACGATGCCATGGCGTATCTATCCCCTTGTCCTGGCGTCGCTCATCGCATTTTCAAGGATTTATCTGGGAGTCCATTATCCAACGGATGTGCTGGCGGGAACGCTGATGGGGATCATGATTGGAATGCTATTATCGGTTTTATGGCGCAGGATAGCGATTAAATACCGCCATTGAGGTGATACCACTCCTGACTCCGCACTCCGCATTCCGCAATCCGCAATCCGCACTCAAACCTACTCCTTCCATCCATGATTGCCGATAAGTGGAACGAACACACAGGGGATGCTCCGTTCGGTGATCATGCCTTCCGCGGTCTTGACCACCGTGATAAGCTGCTGTCCATACCGGTCGCCCACGGGGATCACCATCCTGCCGCCCGCTTTGAGCTGTTCCACGAGCGGCGCCGGGATATCGGGCGAACCCGCGGTCACCATGATCGCATCAAAAGGCGCCATCTCCTTCCAGCCGTACGTGCCGTCGTAAACTTTTATCGCCACACTTTTATACCCCAGCCGGTCGAGCTGCACCCTGGCCTTGTCCGCCAGCGGCTTGACGCGCTCCACGGAATAGACCTTCCCGCACAATTCCGCGAGCACCGCGGCCTGGTAGCCTGAGCCGGTCCCGATCTCGAGTACCCGTTCCGAGCCCTTGAGACCGAGGAGCTCGGTCATGAGCGCAACCATGTAGGGCTGGGACATTGTCTGGCCTTCGCCGAGCGGAAGCGCGTTATCGGCATAAGACATGCCGCGGATGGCCTCGGGCAGAAACTCATGGCGGGGTATTTTGCGCATGACCGCGAGAACACGTTCGTCCTTTACTCCCCGGCTGACGATCTGCTCGTCCACCATCCGGCTGCGTTCTTTTTCATAGTTTATCACTCGCTGCTCCTGCGCGTCGCCGGTGGCGCATAGGACATTGTCTCCAAGGATTTCAGCCTGTCGAACGAAGAATAGTCCGTCATATCAAGATGGAGCGGAGTGATCGAGATCATCTTGCGGTCTACAGCGTCGAAGTCCGTGCCCTCTTCCCGCTCCCAATCCGGTTCGCCGCCCCCGATCCAATAGTATTTTTTTCCTCTCGGGTCCACGCGCTCCACGGTCATCTGGTGATAAATGCGTTTGCCGAGCCGGGTGATACGCGTGCCCGAGACTTCGGAGAAAGGAAGGTTCGGAACATTGATGTTCAGAAGGGTGCCGGCGGGAAGCCCCTCCTCAAGTATCCGCCGGGCGGTACTGAAGGCCACTTCCGCTGCCTCGGCAAAACGGAAATCCTCACGCCCATTGAGTGAGATGGCAAAGGAAGGGATCCCGAGCAGAATGCCTTCGATGGCCCCCGCGACGGTCCCTGAATAGGTCACATCATCCCCAAGATTCGGCCCCTTGTTGATGCCGGAGACCACGAGCCGCGGGGTCTCTTTGAGCAAACCCTTGACCGCGATGTTCACGCAGTCCGTTGTCGTACCATTGACGCTGTACATCGATTCCTTGATCTCTTCGATCAGAAGCGGCCGGTGAAGCGTCATGGAATGGCCTGCCGCGCTCCGTTCGCGGTCAGGGGCAACGATCACCACCGAGTCAAGTTCCCGCAAATGCCTGGCAAGAAGCTGGATGCCCGGGGAGTATACGCCGTCGTCGTTCGTTACGAGGATCATGGTTAAACCTCTTTGTATCGTTATCGATAGAGCAGATGAGATATATGATATGAGGTTTATACAATAAAAGGCCGGGCAATGTAAAGGGGAAAGAGAGAACGATGAGCTAACCAGCGCGTAGTCTTTCAGCGGCACGAAGGTTCTTTAATCCGAAGGGTTCGTTTAGGTAGTGGTATACGAGCATCAGAATGGGCCTAACCATGTTATTAATCGACACAGCGGAGTATATCAGAAGCAAGTCTTATTGTAAAATAATATTGACACAACTAATTGATATAATTATACCTACATGTCGCTCACACCACACAAGGAGCGCATAGCGTCATATCTGCTCATGAGCCATGATGGTCATCTTACGCAATCACAAAAAGAAAAGCTCATAACTTTTTCAAGTTATGAGCTTTATATAATTGGTCGGGGCGAGCCGATTCGAACGGCCGACCCCTTGCACCCCAAGCAAGTACGCTACCAGGCTGCGCCACGCCCCGACTTGTTACCTTATTTCAGAATTTCCAGTATCTCCCTCAGTTCCTTCTTGGTGCTCGCGATAACCGACTCAAGAGCGTCCTGGTCTCCTTTGCTGTTCATTTTCTTTCGGGCCCCGGCGATCGTATACCCATCTTTATAGAGCAATTGTTTGATGTGGAGAACAGCGTCTAAGTCTTTTTTGCTATAGAGGCGCTGTCCCGATTTGCCCTTGTTCGGTTTGAGCTGAGGGAACTCGCTTTCCCAGTAGCGCAGTACGTACGCTTCCAGCCCGGAAAGTCGGCTCACCTCACCGATCCTGAAAAAAAGCTTATTCGGCTGTGGCTGTTGGGGATTCGATGACATGCTCTTTGAAAATCATGCTGGGTCTGAAGCTGACGACCTTGCGCGGAGTGATCTCGATCTCCTGGCCGGTCTTCGGATTGCGGCCTTTCCTCGAGTTCTTCTTCCTGACCACGAAGTTTCCGAAACCAGAAAGCTTCACAGTCTCCCCCTCTTTCAGGATCTGCTTTATCATATCCAGAATCATCTCCACCAATTCTTCAGCATCCTGCTTCGGCAGGCCAACCTTGTCAAAAACTTCTGAGATGATATCTGCTTTTGTCATACAGACCTCCTCTACGGCTCATAATATAGAAGATAAGCGCTTCAAAGTCAAGGGGAAATTCTTCTTTTAGCAGCCCAAAGTAACACACCCTTGATTTGTATTTACGACAGGTGTTAAGGATTTTACAACCTTTTAGGAGAAAGGGAGCAACGGGCGAAATGGCGAAAAGGACATTCTTTTTATTAGTTGTGCTATTCATCCCCCTTTCACCTCTCAATTCCCCATTTCTCCTGATCGTTCTCTTCTGAACCCTGATAGTTACGATTTATGATATAAATCATAACCATGGGAATGAGTTTTGCGCTTTAATGAGTACGTCTTTGAACCGATGCAAACTGATCAAACGACACCCTTACACAGATTTATTTTATGCTACACTGTATTTATCGTGATCCATCACCTATTGTACTGAAACAATAGAAAAGGAGGGGTTCTTATGAAAAAGAAGATCATAGTTGTATCTCTGGCACTTGGCATGGCTCTGGCGTTCCATGCTTCACCAGGAGAAGCGGCCGCGGCAAAGGTAAAGGCATCAAAAGAAGGTAAGGCGTGCATCGGTTGTCACGAGGCGCAGTCTCCCGCGTTTGTCAAGGAATGGAAGCTGAGCACCCACGCGGCAAAGGGGGTTGACTGCTACACCTGCCACAAGGCGGAGAAGTCCGACGCTGATGCCATGGAGCATAACGGATACACCATCGCGATCCTCGTCACTCCCAAGGACTGCGGCAAATGCCATTCAAAGGAAGAAAAGGAGATGACCGAGAGCCACCATGCCAAAGCGGGGGACATCCTTAATTCCGCGGACAACTATCTCGGTGAAGTCGTGGGTGGACAGGAGGCCGTTGCCGTCGGCTGTCTGCAGTGCCACGGCGGCAAGGTCAAGGTCCTTGCAAACGGCGCGCTCGACACCAACAGCTGGCCGAACACCGGCATCGGCAGAATAAACCCCGATGGCTCCAAGGGGTCCTGCTCGGCCTGCCACGCGCGCCACAGTTTCTCAAAGGCGCAGGCGCGGGAACCCCAGACCTGCGGCAAGTGCCATCTCGGCCCCGACCATCCGCAGATGGAAGTATATCAGGAATCAAAACACGGGATCCTGTACGAGGCCAACAAGGAGCGCATGAACATGCACAAGGACAAGTGGGTTGTGGGACAGGATTATTCCGCCGCCCCCACCTGCGCCACCTGCCATATGAGCGCCACGCCGACCCAGGCCGTGACCCATGATGTGGGCGCACGGATCAGTTGGACACTACGGCCGCCGATTTCAAAGAAGCTGGAAAACGCGGACAAAAAGCGCGAGGCCATGCAGAACGTCTGCAGCAATTGTCATTCAGCTCCCTTCGTGGAAGGGTTCTACAAACAGTTCGATAATCTTGTCAATCTCTACGACGACAAATTTGCAAAGCCCGCGACCGCGATCAGGCAGGAGCTGATGGACAAGGGCAAGATCACGAAGGCGAATTTCGACGACAAGCTGGACTGGATATACTGGGAGCTTTGGCACCATGAAGGCAGACGGGCGCGGCACGGCGCGGCCATGTCCGGCCCCGACTATGCCTGGTGGCATGGCATCTATGACGTGGCAAAGAACTTCTATACCGAGTTCCTGCCCGAGGTAAAGACCGCTGCCGGTCCGGAGCTCTATGGCGAGATCGTGAAGAAATACCTCGATCCGGATGTGCGGCACGAGTGGTACACCAAGGGAATGACCAAGGAGCAGCTCGAAAAGATCCAGAAGTTCTACAATGAGCGTTATGGCGGCACTACGGCGAAATAGACCGTTCTCCAGCGGGGCAGCAATGCCCCGCTTTTTTTATTCGAAATGAGGTCATAAGAATCATTTCAGCTCGCAAGGCAACGCGAGCGGAACAGAGACGATATTGGGGAAGGTGATTGATAATGAGAAAAGAATACGATTTTTCAAAGGCACAAAAAATCCGTATGCACGCAGGCTTAAGCGTCAAGTCACGCTGAGGATGGATGAGGACACGATCAGCTACTTCAAAAATCTTGCGCAGCAGATCGGCGTCCCCTACCAAACCCTGATCAATCTCTACCTGAGAGATTGTGCCGCCTCTCATGGAAAACTGGCCCTGCACTGGAAAACCGCGTAAAGATCTGATCCTTCGTATCAAGGCGACGATACTTCTTTTACCTGCGCCCTCGCCTCGCCAGCTCCCCTATTTGAATCGACTACCGTTCTCCTGGAACAAAAAAGGCCGGCCCACAAGGGACGGCCTTCACTCTTCATTATATTATTCAACCTTGACTGAGATCAACTCTATCTCAAAGATCAAAACCGCATTCGGCCCTATGGAGCCGGTATCGGAACCAGCCTCTCCGTATGCCAGGTCCGACGGGATGACGAGCTGCCACTTGGAGCCTTCTTTCATAAGCTGTAATGCCTCGGCCCATCCCGTGATCATGCCGTCCATGTGGAACGTTTCGGGTTGCCCGCGCTTGTACGAGCTGTCGAATTCTTTTCCGTCGATCAGCGTGCCGCGGTAATGCACCGTCACGGTATCGCGTTCCCGGGGAGACTTGCCCTTCCCCTCGGTGATGACCTTGTATTGGAGACCGCTTGGCAGGGTCTTTACCCCTTCCCTGGTCTTGTTCTTTTCAAGAAAAGCCTCTCCCTCTTTTTTGTTCTTCTCTGTCAGGGCTTGGTCGCGCTGGTGCTGCTTTATCACGAGGTTCTCCTGGAACTTCTCCATGATTTGGCTGGATTCGTCGTCGGTCAACAACGGTTTGTTGCCGGCTAATATGTCCTTGATCGCTCATAAGGTGACATTCGGGTCAACATCATTTTCTTTTTTGAGAAATTTCCCCATGTCCATCCCAATCGCATAACTTACTTTGTCTTTCTCTGTCTTGAGCACGTGTGTCTTGGCTTCCTGCTTCTTTTCCGCCTTTTTCTCAGCGGCAAAAGCCATGCTCGAAACCAGGACCAAACATACAATAATTATCAATCGCGATTTCATGTTTATTCCCTCTTTCTTTGTATTTTGTCAGGGCATAAAATTACCAGAATTTATCCGGCTTGTCAATCCACCTCTCCTGCTAAGATCTCTGTGGTGGATTTTGAAAATACCTGCTTCAGAGATGGGATACAGGATGGCCGGGAGACGGGACGAACGAAGAAAAGTATATCCGCGACAGCGACCGTTACCGCATAAAGCCCGTTGACTCGAGGACGCTCATCCAGGCTGCGCACGGCACGGTACCGGGGCGTTAAAGGTCAACCTGCTCACGGAAACAGTGGATATGATTTGACCGTGGAAACCCGGTCCCTCCCGCCCTCTTTTGAAGCATACATGGCGTCGTCAGTGCGTTTGATGAAAGAATCCGTCGTATCGCTGTCCACTTCCAGGCTGGACAATCCGATGCTCAAGGAAAGCCGGATCGATTTATCTTCCATGAAGCTCATTTCAGTGTTTCTCACGACAGAGAGGATCTTTTCCGCGATCTTTTCCGCTCCCTTGACCGACGTCTCCGGGAGAATAAGCATGAACTCGTCCCCTCCATAACGCCCGGCAATGTCCGCCTTCCGGAGGATGGTCCTCAATGCCGCCGCAATGGTCTGCAAGGCCTGATCTCCCGCGTCATGGCCGCAGGCATCATTGATCTCCTTGAAATTGTCTATATCGCAGAGAATAAGGGACAGCTCTGAATTATACCGCTTTGCGCGGTCGATCTCGTAAAGAAGGCTGTCGGTAAGCGCTCTCCGATTCATAAGCCCGGTAAGGCCGTCCGTGCTTGACAGATATTCCAGCTTCTCGATGAGGAGCCGCTTTTCCTCCTCGGATCGTTTCCGGTCGGTAATGTCCCGCGTGTATTCGATGGCGTGAGACACGCTCCCATCCTCATCGAGGATGGGATAGGTGCTGATCTCCACCCAGATCCCGGACCCGTCATGCAGCGTGATGAACTTTTCTTTCACACAGGGGTCGGCTGAATTGAAGGTCGCATGCACCACGCACCCCTCGCAGACGCTCGCTCTGTTCTGCAGCACTTCATGACATTTCCTGCCGACCAGTCCGCCGGCCTCCTTGTTCCTCATCCGGGCATACGCGTCGTTTACCCGTATGATCTGAAAGTTGCGGTCGACAATGCTGAACGGGTCGCGGATACTGTCAAAGATCGTGTTCAGAAACTGTTCCGACCGGCGCAGCCGTTCCTCGCTCCGTTTGCGCCAGGTAATGTCGCGAATGATGCAAATCCGGCTTCCATCATCAAGCATGGTGATCGAAGCTTCCTGGTAATAGGTACTGCCGTTCTTGCGCAACGCGAGCAGTTCCCCGCGCCATCGGCCGCTTTTTCCCAGCACCGGTTCAACGGTGGACCGCATCCGCTCATACTCCCGGTCACTGTAAGCGAGCCGGCATGATTTGCCCGTCAGTTCCTCCGGACCGTCATATCCATTGATCGTTGCAAAAGCCTGGTTGACGTAGACATAGGTTTCATCCGGATCGCTAAGGGTGATCCCGTCCATGGAGGTCTCGATGGCGGTGGAATGTTTTCGCAGAACATCCCCAGTCCTGCGATACCTGGCCGTAATTCTTGCGATGATGATACCGAAGGCAATAAAACTCAGCGTCAGGAGAATGCGAAGAAAAGGTTCGTTCTGCCCCGCGTTCAGCAGGAGGCTCAAAAATGTCCCCTTATGCAATACCAGGGCGTTAACGGCCGAGTCAACGGTCCAGATGGACACGACAGCAATGACCGTGGCTATGATGATCTTATGTTCGGCTTTCGTTTTGCTCATACCCTTCCATGAAATCCCTTACCTTCCATTATACCCCGCCGAAACCTGTCCTGAACGCAACCGAAGGGAAGCGGAGACGCAGAAAAAGTGAGAATGCATCAGACGTTCGTCTTGACGCTCTCTTCGATGCCCAGGACCTTCTCAACGATCTCGGCAAGCTCCTCATCGTGGTCGTGGTTCAGGGTGAAGACCCGGCACTGGACCACGCGCGCCGGGATATAGTCAAAAAAATCCTTGAGCGGTTCCTTCTCTACTTTGCGCGTCGAGGGATTGAACACATGGATCTGGCGCTCGCCCATCATCAGCGGGTTGACCGGCCTCGGGTCCTGGCTGGCCATGTCCACCCGGAACTGCAGATCTTTAAGCTTCGGCGAAAGATTCTTTTTTATCCGGCTCACCAGTTCCCTGGCGTCGATGATGGTTTTCCCTTTTTCGAAGGTCTTCATGGAAAGTGTCACGTCATAGGCCATTTTCCATTTTACTTCGCGCGAAAGGATGGAGGCCCATTCCCGTCCGAGCGCCGCCGTGGAACCATCCGCATCGTCGCCCCACTTTCGCACGGCCTCGAGCAGGGACCAGTCGGTCAGTTCCCGGTATGCCTTGAGGTTCTCAACGGGATTGAACGGAAACAACGCCGCCATGGTTTCCTTGAACAGTTCCTTGAGGTGCTCGTCGATCGCCCGCGTGGTTCGATGGTAATAGACGTTCGTGTACATATACAGCCGGGCATTCAGGAACATGTTCAGAGCGGTAAGCCCGGACTTGTGGAGCGTGAGGCCCTTGTCCGTGAAGAACGTGTAATACATCAGCCGGTCGATGTCCACCGCGCCGATGGCCACGCCGCACATGTAGGCGTCGCGCATTACATAATCGAGATTGTCGACGGTGTAAATGCCCGAAAGAAGCGGTTGGAGGAAGACGAGCCACTGCTGTTTTTTCACCGTCGATGCCGACTGGGCCCCCTTGCCGATCAGGAAGGCGATCTGCTCCGGGTCCAGCTTCTCTTTCTTCGCGAATTCGCCATTGGGACTTCGACGGATGTCCTTGATGATCTCCGCCAGTTCGTT
Source organism: Nitrospirota bacterium (assembly GCA_023229435.1). Taxonomy (NCBI): domain Bacteria; kingdom Pseudomonadati; phylum Nitrospirota; species Nitrospirota bacterium. The sequence continues at coordinate 36,697 of JALNZF010000006.1, read as the reverse complement.
CTTGATGATATGCTGCCCCAGTTTTTCATGGGTCAGGCCGAACTGTTCGAGATAGTTGTCGTCGAAGAAGTGTCCAAAGGGGCCATGCCCCACGTCATGCAGGAGGGCCGTCACCCGTAAAAGTTCCTCGATATAGTTTGCCGAAGGGCAATCCAGCGATGCTGCCTTGAGCGAGGGATAGAGGTGACGGGCGAACCGGCCCGCCAGGTGCATGGCGCCGAGCGAGTGCTGGAACCTGCTGTGCTCCGCCGAGGGATAGACCCACCGGGCGCTCTGCAACTGGTATATCTGGCGCAGGCGCTGCATCCAGGCCGTATCGATCAGGTCCTTCTCGGTCTTCTCGCCTTCCACGCGGGGCGTGGTGAACGAGATGTACCCATGGACCGGATCGCCCAGCAGGGCGGTGCCATCATAGAATTCTTCACCCCGGGTAAGTTCACGCATGAAATGATTATACCGTGAAATAAACTACAGTCAACTACAAAGACCGTATCGGCGGTGTAAACTGCTCTGGGTAAATTCTGCATTGAAAAGAAAAGGGTGTATTGCCCTTCTGGCCATCTCATAAGAAAAGAGTAGGAATACACCCAATGGAAGCTCGGTAGGTCGGGTAGGCACCGCGAAACCTGACGCATCAAATTGAAGCGATTGTTAAGAATTGTTATTTTGGATCTGTTGGGTTTCACTGCGTCCTACCCAACCTGCAACTTCGCAGAAGATCTCTGCACCTGCCATCCGGACCCATACGATCAGCGGAGCCATCGGGATCAAAACAGAATATACGCTTTCGCCCCCGCCTCTATAGCATAATAAACGGACCGAAAGTCTTTTTTCGAAAGAGAGAAACGCGGTATTCGCGTCTCGAGCTCGACCGCCGGTGCATATTTGCCCTGTAGAACCAGGGACTTTTCGAAGACCAGCAGATTCTTCCCCCTGATTCCCTCGATCTTTTGTGTAAGCGTCAGCGCGCCGCGGGTGAGCCTTCTGACCCGGCCCGATACGAGTGTGAAAGAAAAGTCCTTGAGTATCCGGTTCTTGTACTTAAGCTGCCCGGTCTTTGCGGAAATATTGATGATGAGGTACTTCGAGTCCGACGCGTACATCGCACTCTGAAAGACCAGATAGGCCTGCTCCCGCTTGAGCTTCTCGATGCTGGCGCTCAGCTGCTTCTGCTGTTCAAGAAGCTTTCCCCGTTCTTCCCCGTCCTGTTCGCCGCTTTCCGCTCCCATGAGAAACAGGGAGAACAAAAGGACCCACCAGACTGTTTTGCTTGCTACCTTACTCTGCATTCTACACTCCGCACTCCGCACTAATAAATATACACCTTGGTGCCGTTCTTCACTGATTTGTAAAGTATTTCGAGATTATCATCGTCAAGGGAGACACACCCGTGGGTAAAGTGGGTCCCCAGAAGGTTCTTCCACTTCGTGCCGTGGATCTTGTACCCGTTCCCGAGAAGGATGGCGTACTTGCCCATCACGTCCCGCACGAACCGGTCCGGGTCGTTCTCCGGCGGTATGGGCATGTTCTCTTCCACATAGGACCAGTCGGGCCTGATCCAGACCGGGTTTCGTTCCCTGCCAAGGACCGTGAGCGAACCTGTGGGGCTTTCAAAATACCAGTTTCTTCCCCTGTCCTCCTTGAGAAACTGCCGGCTGCCGGTCCCCACTTTCGCCGTCAATACAATGGAGTTGCCCTGTCTCATCGCAAGCCGGTTGTTTTCCGTGTCCACGACCAGATAGAGCTCATCGTCGTCCATGTCCCTGAGCATGTTCCTGAGCCCCAGGTTTTCCTCATCAAGCTGCGCGGCCTGCTCCTGCAGTGACTGCACATCACTGCGAAGCACCTCGATGGGCACAGCCTGAGCTTCCGAACACCCCGTCAGCATTATGAATGAAAACAGCAGAAAGGACAGTCTCTGGACGATTATCGACTTCATTCTTGTCACGATCTTATTCCGCACTCCGCAATCCTCACTCCGCATTAAGAAAGATCTTCCCCGGGTTCAATATATTGTTCGGGTCAAGGGCATGTTTGATCCTTTTCATCGCCGCGATTGCTTCAGACCCCAGTTCCATCGGCAGGTAGGCGGCCTTTGACAAGCCGACCCCGTGCTCGCCGGTAATGCTCCCCCCAAGCCGCAGCGTGGCCGCGAAGATCTCTTTTACCGCGGCTTCCGCCTTCGGCAGGTCCGCTTCGTCGAACAGGATATTCGTATGAATATTGCCGTCCCCGGCGTGGCCGAAGTTCACGATCAGGAGTCCGTACCGCTCCGCGATCGCCGCGATCCCCTGCAGGCTTTCGGCTATTCTGCTGCGCGGCACCACAATGTCTTCGTTCAACTTTTTCGGCTTGATCGTATAAAGTGCCGGAGAGATCGCCCGCCGCGCCTTCCAGAGCTGTTCCCGCTCCGCATCTGACCCGGCCCGATCCACGCGCGCGGCGCCGCTCTGCATCATGATCTCCGCGATCCGGTCCGCGTCCCGTGAGGTTGATTCAGCAGGTCCGTCCACCTCCACCAGCAGCATGGCGGCCGCGCCGTGCGACAGGTCCTCTTTCAGGTAGCCCTCGACCGCCCTGAGCGCTGTCTGATCCACAAACTCGAGCGCCCGGGGAAGGACCCCGCTTGCCATGATCGCGGATGCCGTTTTCGCGGCAACAGGGATCTCGTTGAAAAAAGCGGCCAGGGTCCTCACGCTCTCGGGCAAACGCAGGAGTCTCACGGTGATCCTGGTAACCACGCCGAGCGTGCCTTCGGACCCGACAATGAGTTTCGTGAGGTCATATCCCGCCACGCTCTTGGCCGTGCGCGCGCCGGTCGTGATGATCTCGCCGGTGGGCAGCACAACCTCAAGGCCGAGCACATAGTCCTTGGTAACGCCGTACTTCACGGCGCGAAGTCCGCCGGCGCATTCGGCCACATTCCCGCCCAGGGTGCAGAACATGCGGCTTGCCGGGTCCGGGGGATAAAAGAGACCGCGCGATTCTACCTCGCGCTGCAGATCGCCGGTAATGACGCCCGGTTCGACCACGGCGATAAAATTCTGTTCATCGATCTCGAGAATGTGGTTCATGCGCTCGAGCGAGAGCACCACGCCGCCCTGGACCGGTATGGACCCTCCGGACATGCCGGTCCCCGCTCCGCGCGGCACCACCGGGAATCGTTCCCGGTTGGCCAGCCTGAGTATCTCCGATATCTCCCGGGAAGTCCTGGGGCGCACCACGACCCAGGGGAGCGCTTCCTTCCGGGTTGCATCATAGGAATAGACGACCAGCTCTTCAGGTGAGGTGGAGAAGTTGGCGGGGCCGACAATTGACTTCAGTTCTTTGAGAACAGATGGTTTAAGCATGAGTGGTGGTTGTCCAATCGGAGTGAATCCCGCAATGTTGCATCACTGGCGGATGCATTATCTTATCAGTCTCTGCTGCAGAATGTCCCGCAGCTCCCTTCTACCGTCTAACACGCAATGGATAAAAACAGATTCTTCAGCTGCCTCATAGAGTATCCGGTATGGCTTAAAAAAAACCTCCCGATATTCACGTATGTCAAGCCGTTCCAATTCAGGAGGGTAATGTCCTCTCAAGGGAGCACTTTGCAGACTCAGTATGACCTGTTCGATGTTCTGAGACAGCCTTTCAGCCTTCTCTTCGGAATCATTGCGTTTGACGTAGAGGTAAATATGATCTATGTCTTTTTCCGCGTCTTCGAGAAGATAAACCGCGAATGCTTTTGTCATTTTGATGCCGCCCATTTTTTCCGCAGATCCTTGAAAGCCCTCGGAACAGGTTTATACCTCCCGCCCGCAAGGCTTTTTTTGCTCTGGGCGAGGATCTTGAGGAGAGCGAGACTCTCCTGAAGGTCCTCATACTCGCTGATGCCCTGAATAACCGCCTTTGCCTCCCCATTGAGGGTGATAAAAACAGGACTTCGGGTTTCGCCAATATCCCGGATAATTTCAGAAGCATGCGTCTTAAAGTAGCTTATGGGCTTCACTGCTTCGCTTAATTTCATGGTTATTCTCCTTCGGTCGTCAAGTCTTAATATAGTATAAATTAAGGTCTAATAAATTGCAACCCTTGATTATAGGAAAGAGAAAGAAAAGGCAGGCCGAAATAGGCCCGCCCGTATCTATGGACTTTCACTCCGAACTCCGAAATTTAACGCGCGGGTGAGACGCGCGCCTTTTGCGCGTCAGACTCGACCCGCTGGTTGGAATCTGCTTCTATTGGCTTAATTTGGAACTGGCAAGCCGATTAAGACTGACGCCGAACTCAGCAGCCTGTATGGCAAGTTTTTGATGAACCTGAGGGGGGACCCGCACCATGAATTTGCCGCTGAAATGACGGGACGAGATCGGTTCGGGTATGGCTTCACCTTTTTTATGCATGTCCCTCATGACATCGTCAACCACATTACGAATGCCTTTCAAGGCGGATTCCGGCGTTTTTGCCAGCCAACTAAGGCTGGGAAATTCAGCGCACAGCCCTACATATTCGTTGTCGTCTTCAGACCATGTTACCCGATATGTAAATCTATCTTTCTTCATGGACATGATCCACCTCCAGCCTTTCTATTGCCAAGAGCACCTGTTTAACCTGATATGCTTTTGCTTTCCCTTTATGGTTTTGAATGTTTATCCTTGGATCGCCTTGCCACGGGGTTTTGTAAATTCGATGACTGCTCCCCCCTTGGCGAGGTTCGCCAAAATAATGATCGCATACTTTGCATAAATCATTGAATCGGACATCCCGCGGATTCTGACGTATATGGGCGAGCACGTCTTCTATTTTACTCATATTCCCATAGTATCATTATTGGTATCATTGTCAAGAATTATTTTGCGGACATCTTCGGAGCGTGGGTTGATAGACAGGTTGGAAAAGCTTATTGTGCGATATGCCTGGAAACCACGAACACATCGACATCACTTCTTGAGCACTCTTCATTCGAGGCATCGTTGATAGTTATAACTTCAATCGTCTTTCCAGATTTTTCAGTGAACTTAACGTGATGTATTTGGCGATAAAGAGCTCCTCCAATCTTCTCCGATGCCAATCTGATGGTTGATGTTTTAGTGAAATCTACCTTGCTGTTATCAGTAATCCCCGCATTTTTCAAATGAACAAATGCCATTTTCGTTGGCCAACGCTCAGTTCCGGCGCAATCTGGATCTTTAGCGAGTGCCAATGAAGGTGATATGACTATCAAAAGGAGTACCATCAAAAAATTCATCATAAATGTCTCCCATGTTTCAACAAGGGGATCACGAGCCCCCTATATAATCCCGGATTTGCGGTGTTATCTATTTTAGCAATGATTATGCCACGTCGGCTTCCATGTTCAAGACGAATATATGCCTGATTCAAGGCGATGTCAACGATAACGAGAGGTGTTTTAAGGGCATGTCAACAGATACGGAATGCAACCAGAACCTATCATTTTATTCAAAATCTTCATCGACCTCGACCATCGCTCGCGCTACGCATATACGCGATAATCGATATCGGGGAACAGATTGTCGCTGTACTCTATCTCGCCAAGCCAGCGTTCGTCAAGAGCGTTTCCTTTAATATCGCGATACAGCCTGTCGAACCTGAGCAAATGTTCTTTCGTTCTCTTGACCGCATATTCTACGTGGCTGCCGGTCTTCATGATAAAAGCCCAGTCCGAGCTCTGGGCAAGCAGCAGTTCCCGTGCCGCCTGTTTTAATGCCCGCTGCTGCAATCCGTCGGCATGGGGAAAGGACCGGGCCAGCTCCACCATGCGGTCAGCGGCCTTGTGCAGATGCCGGTAGATCCAGTCGTTCGCTCCGTTCAGCCACACCTCGGCATATCCCCGGTAGCCCCAGCTTGACGGCGACGGCGTGGCGATCTGGCACTTCGGGTTCTCCTGCAGATACTCGGAAGGAGTGATGAGGCGCACCGTCTTCTGGTCGCACACGGTCTTGCGGATCAGGAAGTTGATCCAGTCCGGTCCCTCGAACCACCAGTGGCCGAACAGCTCCGCGTCGTAGGGCGCGACAATGATCGGCTTCCGTCCGGGGAACACCCCGGCGAGCCATTCGACCTGCTTCTCCCGGTTGAACAGGAAGTTGCCCGCATGGTCGGCGGCCCGCTCGAGCGCCCAGCGCGGGATATAGGGTTCTTTGTCATTCGACGCGCCGGTGATCTTGTGATACTTGATCCCCAGGTTCACGCGCACGCCGTCCGGATGCAGATAGGGTCTGACGTACTCATAGTCAAGGTCAAAACCCACGTCACGGTAGAAATCCCGGTAGTTGTAGTCCCCCGGATAGCCCTCCACGGAACTCCAGACCTGCTTTGACGATTCAATGTCCCTCCCGAAGGCAGCCACACCCGAGCGGGTATAGATCGGCGCATAGACCGCGTACTTCGGTCGGGGCGATGCGTGGAACACCCCGTGCGAATCCGTGAAGAAGTAGCGGATGCCCGCTTCGTGCAGGACCTCGTCAAGTCCCTCGTAGTAGCCGCACTCCGGCAGCCAGATCCCCCTCGGCGCCCTGCCGAGGTGCTTTTTGTAATGTTCGACCGCAACCATGATCTGCGCGCGGACCGCGTTCCTGTTCTGCATGAGCGGCAGGAACCCGTGCGTGGCCGCGCAGGTGATGATCTCCAGCACGCCCAGGTCCTGAAATTTTTTGAACGCTGTGACCAGGTTGCGGCCGTATTTTTCCTCGAACACCGCGCGGGCATTGACGAACATGTCCCGATACATATGCGCGAGGGGGTTGAACTCCGGCTGGTCCTTGGTACGCTCGATCTCGTTCTCCGCGAGTTCGATGAGCTTGCTGATATGACGTACGTATCGATGTTGCAGCAGGGGGTCGGTGAGCATCGCGATAAGCGTGGGTGTCAGGCTCATGGTAATGCGAAAGTCGATGCGATCGTTCAGCAGATCGTCGAACACATTGATAAGCGGAATATAGGTCTCGGTGATGGCCTCATACAGCCAGTCCTCTTCAAGGAACTGGTCATGCTCCGGGTGTCTCACATACGGTAAATGGCTGTGAAGCACCAGCGCCAGATAACCTTTTTCCATCCTTCCTCCGTTGTCCTTGACCTTGTTTTCATGTGAGGATCTCTTCTGATCGCGCTTTTTTCGAATCATTCACACTGCCTTCCGTAACGAGTCAAAATAAAAGTCCATCCATGAACGGATGGACTTTACGCATGTGTGTTCTCATACATCGCGGTGCGGGCAAAAGAGCCGGCACCGGATATTACTTTCGTTTTGCCCGCTCACGGGAGAACAGGCCCGGCGAGGTGATCTCCAGCTCGCGTCTCCGTTTGAGCATTTCCTGCATTTCCGGCGACGAGATGCCTTTCCGGAATCCTTCCGGATAGCCATACAGCTTCCAGAACTCCTCATCCACGAGCATCCACTCTTCGTCGATCACATCGGAAATGCCGTCACGCGGCATGGTGATGTAATTCGACCGCGCGATCGTCAGGAACCGTCCGCCCGGAGAGAGCAGCCCGATGTCCGCGCAGAAGGAATGGGCCGGCCGGCCGATATCGAAATACCAGCTCCCGATCCGGTCCACCACCTCCTGGTCGAAAAACCCGGTGGCGTTCCGGCCGTCGAACTGCACGCCCGTGATATCGTAGATCCTCACACAAAGTTTGCTGTCCCAGCCGAACCACGCCTTCTCCCGTTCAATCCGCGCCGGCGTCGCTTCCCAGTATGCGTAGGCCACAAACGGGTCCCGCGACAAAATAGAGATCCTCTCCTCGTTGTATCCCAGCGGCAGTTCTCCGGAGACCACGGGCACCGTTTGCGGCAACGGCCCGGTATAATACTTGGACTCCGCCACCCGTTCCTGCGCCAGGAGCGGTTCCTCAATGCCGGGAGGCAGCTTCCATTCGCGCACCGGGCTGGTCTTCGGCGATGTTTTCCCGGCCTGCGGACGTTTCTTCGCCGCGCGTTTCGGGTTGGTCGCGCTCTTTCTTGACTTCACTGCTAGTTTTTTCGCCGGCTTTGCAACAACCGCTTTTTTCGCAACTGATTTTTTTACTGAGACGATAACTTTTTTGGCGACAACCTTTTTCCTGACTTTCTTTTTTAAAGATGCAACAGCTCGCTTTCCAGCGGGCTTCACGACAACGGCAGTGAGCGCTTTGATGATATCAGCCTTCTTACCACCTGCGGACAGTGACACTTTTTTCTTTTTGGCCAGGGCTTTGAGCTCAGCCACAGTCATTGCTGTTAAGTCTGATTTTTTCATCTCAACCCCCTTTCCGTAAACGTGATTGCCTTCCCCTGATAATTACGTTCAAACTATAGCACAAAAAACCGCATTGTCAAACCGAATCTGGTTTCATGTTTTTGACAAAATGGAAAAAAGATCTTATACTGCGCGATATGAAACCTCGTGTTGTCATAACCGGCCTGGGCGCGGTAACACCCCTCGGCAATGATATGAAGACCACCTGGGAAGCGCTCAAGAGCGGCCTCTCGGGCGTACGCGCGATCACCAGGTTCGACGCCTCCGCCTTCCCCTGCCGCATTGCCGGAGAACTCGATGGGTTCGACCCGCTCGCGTATATGACTGCGAAAGAAGCGCACCGGACAGACCCGTTCATCCAGTACGCGGTGGCGGCGGCCATGATGGCGGTGGAGGATTCCCGCCTCTCATTTACTCCGAACTCCCTGCTCCGAACCGGCGTCCTGGTCGGTTCCGGCCGCGGCGGTGTGACAACACTGGAGAGGAATATGGCCGCGTTCCTGAAGCGGGGAACGAAGGCCGTGTCCCCCTTTACGACGCCCATGTCGCTCGTGAACATGGCTTCCGGATATATTTCGATGATGCTCGGCGCCACAGGGCCGTGTCTCGATGTCTCGACCGCCTGCGCCACGGGCACGCACTCACTGGGCGAGGCCATGAAGATCATCCAGCGCGGCGATGCGGACGTCATGCTCGCGGGTGGAACGGAAGCCGCGATCACACCGCTCATCCTCGCGGGTTTCTGCCAGGCGAAAGCGGTATCGCTTCGGAACAGCGCGCCGGAGAAGGCGAGCAGACCCTTTGATAACCACCGGGACGGATTTGTTCTTTCCGAGGGCGCCGGAGTGCTCGTTCTGGAAGAAATGAGACACGCGGAAAAACGGGGCGCGAGAATTTACGCGGAACTCGCGGGATACGGCCTGTCATCCGATGCGTATCACTACACACGGCCGGATGCTGAGGGCGACGGCCCGGCCCGCGCCATGAACCTCGCTCTTTCGGATGCGGGAATGAGACCGGATAAAATCGATTATATCAATGCCCATGGCACCGCGACGGTATCGAATGATCGGATGGAAACGGTCGCCATTAAAAAAGCCTTCGGCGAATACGCGGGAACGATCGCAATAAGCTCGTCAAAATCCATGCTCGGACACATGCTCGGCGCCGCAGGCGCGGTCGAAGCAGCCATCACCGCCCTCTCCCTTGCAGAAGGCATCATCACACCGACGATCAATCTTGAACATCCTGATCCTGATTGCGATCTCGACTTCGTACCGGACAAAGCAAGAAGGCAGACGATCAGATCCGCCCTCTCCAACTCCCTCGGCTTCGGCGGGATCAATGGGGCGCTTGTTCTCACGGCCGTGTCCTAAGCTCCTCCACCCGAAAAATCAACATATCCGCCAGAGCACTCATGACTCATCCGACGGATCCGGGCAGTGACAATATCGCTTAAGCATCACTATTCGCAGAGTTAATACACAGATTAATCTATCTTATCGATTAGTTGCAGCAAATTGCACTTGACTTCTAAAGATATAATCAATATATTACATGAACATTAAAAGCTTGTAGTTTAGTTGCTCAGGATTATAAGAAAGAACAATCCCACCAATGGAGGTAACCCGGCTTGCTTCGCAACGCACAGCTTAAATTCTGATCCGCGGTTTTAAAATCAAGCATCTTTTATCTCTATCGTGTTCATCTGTGGATACCGAATGATCCGGGACCACGGGTTTCATAGGATCTGTTATATTAGTGTTTTGATCTGCGTTGTTACCAGGTGGCTTAGACTGTCTATTATCATCATTTGTCTCGTGCGTCACTATCGGAATAAAAAATCTATAAAGGAGGTATATGCATGAAAGTTTTCAGAGTTATCGCAGTACTCGCCTTCCTCGCTATGCCCTGTGCATTCCTGATGACTGGTCAGAATGCGTATGCGGCAGAAGCAAAGAAAGCGAACAGCATCGACGAACTCGCAAAGATGTATGATTCATCCGGCTGCAAAGACTGTCACGAAGAGATTTATAAGGAGTGGTCGAAATCTATCCACTCACGGTCCATCTTCGGGACCGGCAGGACGGCTGCAACGATCATGACCACGGTGAAGGTTGGCCTTACCGGCTGGGAGCATTCCGGTGTGAAGAAACCGGAAGATGTCCAGGTAAAACACCTCATGCTCTGTGCCAAATGTCACCTTCCGCAGCTCGCGGAAGCAACGGACAACGTGGCCAAGGAGATCGTGAAGTACTCCTACGTATACGCGGACCCGAAAGCGACCGATGAAGCGAGAGAGAAGGCAATCGAGCAACTCTCGAAGGTGAACATCAACTGTCTCATCTGCCATCAGCGGAACGCGATCACCCACAAATGGGCCGACGGGACGCCGGCGAAAGACACGGTATACGGGTCCAAGAACGGCGAGCATGCAGACCCGGCCCATCCCAAGATGAAAGAAAGCAAGATCATGGATGAGTCCATTCTCTGTGGTCAGTGCCACGGACTCGGGCCGAATTTTGAGCTCGAAGAACCGTCACAGTGCGCCACGCTGTACGGAAGCTATCTCTGGGCCTACACTGCCGATGGTGGACAGGAAAAGTGCCAGGAATGCCACATGAAGAAGAGCAAGCTCGGCCACAATATGCAGAGCTATCGCGATCCCGGCATGGGCAAGGCGGCAGTGGACTTCAAGGTTGAGACCCGCGGCATGCAGTGGCGCGACGGGGCAAAGATGGTGCCCCAGGCGCTTGTGAAGGTTGAGATGATCAACCGTGCCGGTCACTCCATCCCGGATGGCTGACCAACCCCCAACCGGCTGGTCCTGGAAGTGACCGCTAAAGACAGTAAAGGTAAAGAATTGTACAAGCAGTCAAAAGTCTACATGCCCATTCCCCAGCAGCTCGGCCGCGGCGACAAGATGGGCCGCGGACCCTATGAAAAGAGCGGCATGCTCCGCGATACAACGTTGCCGCCCAACCGTCCCGTGAATGAAACGTTCGAGATACCCTTCCCGGCGGAATTCACGAAACAAGACGGGAAAAGCGTAACAACGATCCTTGATTACGATATGACCGTTACGGTGGAACTCTTATATATGCCGTTCGGCGTCAAGGATGCTGACACCTTCACCTGGCAGTCAGTAACGAAAAAAGTGAGCATCGAAAAAGGCGGTGTGTAAGGAACCGCTTTGCAACCACCAATGATCAGTTGATAACGCAAAATGCCGGCGGGATTCGATCTCCCGCCGGCATTTTTTTGTCTTATCTCCCGGGAAATACCGCGTTCTCTGGTTCGACGCACGAGGTCCGCCAGGGAGAACCTTGCTTCACTGTTTGCTGTAGCGCAGGTAGCGGCCCTTGCTGTCTTTCTTGACGCGATACATGGCCTCGTCTGCCCTGTTCAGAAGCGTCTCCGCGTCTTCTCCGTCCAGGGGATAGAGGCTGATGCCGATGCTCACCCCGATCGATCGACGGTGCCCCTTCAGGTCGAACGGCTCAGACTGGATTGCAATGATCTTGCGTGCCACGATCTCCGCTTCCTCGGGTGTCGTGATCATGCGACAGATGCCGACAAATTCATCGCCGCCCATACGCGCGATCGGGTCTGATTCCCGCATACCGGATACCAGCCTTTTTGACACCTCCTGGAGCAGCCGGTCACCTGCCTCGTGCCCGTACGTATCATTAACGAATTTGAAGTCATCCACGTCGATGTAGAGAAGCGCAAAGATATTCCGGTTTCGTTTTGCCACAGCCAGGACCTGTTTAAGGCGGTCAAAGAACAGCATGCGGTTGGGCAGCCCCGTAAGCGGGTCATGCAATGCGAGATGCTCGATCCGCTGCGCCGCCAGTTTCCGCTCGGTGATGTCACGGAAGATCGCCTGCATCGCCGGTTTCCCCTGGTAGGAGAAACGAACGCCGGCGACCTCCACATCGATCACTGAGCCGTCAAGCCGTACATACTTTTCCTCGGTCCACGAAACCCTGTCCGCGCTGTTTTCAAGCTGTTGCATTCGCGCTTTCTCGATTTCCGCGTAATCCGGATGTACGACATCCAGTACGGACATGCCGATCAGTTGGTCCGCATGGGTTGCCCCGAGCAGCCTCATCCCGGCTGGATTGACGAATTCGAATTTGCCCTCAACGTACACGGAAATGCCGTCCGGTGAAAGCTCGATCAGCCGCCGGTATCGTTCCTCGCTTTCCCGCACAGCCTCTTCAGCTGTCCTCCGCTCGGTAATATCCCGCGTCTCATGAACGATCCGTGCTATGTGTCCGTTCGCATCCCGGATGGGCGATGACGACACCTCGACGTACCGTTTATTTCCGCTTGCGTCATAGTGAACATGTTCGACCGTCGCATGTCCGCCGGTTTTAACCGTTTCGAGGAGCGGACAGATATATTCGGGCGTCGTGCATAGATCCTGCCGGTTATGCGTTATCTCGTGGCATGTTTTGCCGATGACCGCATCTCCCTGCACTCCGTGCCTGGCCAGAAATGCGGCATTGGCCCTTACAATTTTGAATGTGTCCGCATCGATAATCATAACTTCTTCATGCAGGCCGTCAAGCACGGTCTGAAGAAATGCGCGCAACTGGTCGAGGTCCCGGGTCCGGTCGCTGACCCGCCGCTCCAGAGACTCGCCAAGCAGAAAGAGGTCCCGGGTCCGGTCGCTGACCCGCCGCTCCAGCGACTCGTTGAATAACCGGAGATTTTCCTCGGCCTGCCTGACTTTCTTGATCGTATCCCGCGTAAGCTTGATGACAATGAGAACGAAGATCGCACCGCCGAGGAACACAGGGGCGGTGATCAGTTCCGTGGGGAAGGAGAAGTTGCTGACGAGAATGATGAAGAACAGGAGATACCCGGCGAGGAAGAACTGCATGAGCATTGACATGAAGCGCCATCTTCCCAGAAGTTCATCCGGAATGAGGCGCTTCATCTTCTGCCCGGCGAGAATGGCGGAAAGCATGAGAAAAGCTCCGCACAAAACAACCAGGCTCGTAACGATATTTACCGTCGTATTAGCATCCATCGCGTCTTTCTTCGCGACGCTCGGCCCTTGAAAAGCACTGCCCGGCCAAAGAGCTTCTCGATATATATATGATTATATCAGATGGTCGACGCCGAAGCAATCCAATAGCGGCCTTCTCATCGTTACCACATATGGCGCAAAGGATAATCGATAAGGGTCTCATAAAAAGTAGCCCCTGCAAAGGGCGCTTTTTGAGAAGCGGATATATGCAAAAAGAGATTGCGGATCATTGAGTTCTTTATTATACTAGAGAAAAAGTCAGGCGTTTGCGGATTCAGCGCAACCGTGATGCTGGAGCGGGCTGTTTGTCCAAAGCACGTTGCTGAATGTTTTCTATAACAAGGGGTAAACCAAACAGAATATGGGGAAAATCCTCCTGATCGATGATGATGCCGCATTTCTCAAGCTGCTCGAGGAATACGTGGAAACGCGTTATCCCGGCCTTACGGTCCTGACCTGTAATGATCCGATCAAGTGCCTCACCTCCATCACCGATGACCTCGATCTCCTGCTGGTCGATCTGGAAATGCCGGGCCTGGATGGCTCCAAGATCCTGGCCTACGCCGTCTCCACGGGAGTAAGCAAGAACAGGATCATCATTCTTTCCGGACACGACGCTGAATATCTGCACGACCGGTTTCCGATGGGCAGATGCCTGGCGGTGCTCAACAAATTCGAGGCCCAGCAGGAAACCGTTCTGGATATGATCTTCAACTCCCTGCAACAGAAAAGCTCATCCCCTTCCTCACCATAGTCCGGATACCCGGTCAATTCAGCGGAACAAGAAAAAAGTTAAAAAACCTGGAATAGACATAAAACAGTTAAGGACCGGAGATTTCCTCAGGACCTTTTCCCATCATGTTTATTCTGCATTCGCGACGTGCACAACAGAAGATGAGACTTGCCCTGCTTCCTGTATTTTCATGAGATCCTTATTGATTTGCCCGGTTATCCTGAGTTGGACCAACTCGAAGAGATACAGCCTTATTATCAGAATAGAATGGACTCAAATTCAGGGGTGAGCAGAATTAATTTGTCTTTTTGGATTTTTATCTCCCCCCCCTTCTGCCACTTGTCGAGAACCCGCGTCACGGTCTCACGGGTCAGACCGGTCATGTCGGCGATATCCTGGTGAATAAGCTTGATTTTCAAGACGGTGCCGTCAGCTCTTTTTTCACCATGAGATTCGGCAAGCATGAGAAACAGCATCTTGATGCGCTGGGCGGCGTTATTGAAGTTGAGCATCTGTATTGTTTTTATGGACTCACGCAGCCTTGCACAGAGGATCTGAAGCAGGTTTTCAAGCACTTTATTCTGGCTGCGCAGGAGATCATAGAAATCCTTTTTCGAAATAAGGGCGGTCGTGGAATCCCTGGTGGCAGAGACGGCTGCGGGGGCGGTTTTGCCGTCTATCAGGGAAAGCTCGCCAAAAAAATCACCCGTCCGATGCACCGTGAAGATTATTTCTTTTCCGGCATCGGTGGTTTGGACCACCTTAGCCTCCCCGTCAAGGATCATATACATAAACGCATTTGTGTGTTCTTCGTGCAGGATTATTTCGTTTTTTTTAAAATTCTTGATAACGACCTTATCCCGTATCTCATGAAGTTCATCAGAGGTCATTGACGCAAAGAGGGCGATCTTCCTTAATAATTCTATCCTGGATTCTTCTTTCACTGCGAACCTTTCTTTCCACGCTCGGACTGCAGCATTGTACTTCGCACGCTGTCCCCTGCCCTGTCAACAGGAGCTTCTATGACAAGTTTAATGATTCACTGGCGCCATTGTCAAGTATATTTTGCACTATTTGCGACGTAACCGTATCATCCCTGTCTCGCTTTGTTTTTTTCTCAGGATCAGTTGGTTGAAGAAGGACGGGTAATTCCGCTGCGCTCTTGTGCAAATCCTTCAGCGGGGCTGTTACCGCAATATCCCCTTCACGATCACATCCACCGCCTCTTCAGGCGAAAGGCCGTGAGCCAGGAGTGTTTCCATCTGTCGCTTGTCCACGCTGCCGATCGCTGCCTCATGCGTCACTTTTGCCAGGGGATGGGTCACCTGCACGAGCGGATAGGCTTTTGCCACTGCCCTGTCCTTCACGATCTCCATGCAGTCCACGTGACCACGGGCGCCTGCGGCATTGCCCTCGGTAATGCCTCTGACTTCGGCAATGGCATCGTCCTCGATTGCGACCCTGGCCTTGATGAGCCCTCTCGCGTTGTCTCCGTTCAACATGACTTTTTCCTGAATTGCAATGTTGTCATCGGCATGGCCGAATACGCGGGCCACAAGCTCAACCACCGCGTTCTCGCCGGCCTCGACCGCGTAATCGATCCCGAGTTTGCCCACCCTGCCCGTGGTGAGCGTAAAGTCCGTGAAGTACCTGCCGTTCTTGCGCACCTTCACCGCGAGCTTCGGCACAACCTCGATTCCGCCATGAGGGCCGTGATAGTGGGTCTCGAAATACCGCATCTCGGCGTTCTCGCCGATGTCCACCACAGCATCCATGATATGCAGGACCTTCTCGGCATTCGGGAAGATACAGTGGGCTATGAAGGTTGCCGAGGAGTTCTTTTCGAGCGTGACATCCATCTTGATCTCCTGCGTGCCTTTTTTGTGGAGTACTCCGAAGCAGAGGTGGACCGGCCTCTGAAGCTTCACTCCTTCTCGCACGAGGACACGTGCTGAGATGCCGTTGCCGGTCTCTTTGGCATCGACATCGATGCCCTCAACGATCCGGGAACTCAGGATCGAATGACTGCTCACGGCAAGGTGCGCCGTCCCCGCGTCCGCGAGCGCGCCCGTGTCCCCACCTGCTTCGCCGAATGCCTTCATGAGCTCATCAAGTTCAGACATAGTGGCACTCCACCTTCGTGCAGGTCACACACTTCTGCGTTTTATAATGCTCCGCTACCTTTTCCGGGCTCCCGGAACAGATGATCTTGCCGTGGCATAACTGGGACGCCCGGTCTGCGATGCCGGCGATCTCCTCGCGGTGCGTGATCAACAATACCGCGGTCCCGCGGTTTCTGAAGGCCTTGATCACGTTCATGACGTCCTGGATCGACAGCATATCGATGCCCGAATCGGGCTCATCAAGGATCGCGAGCTTCGGGTTCAACGCGAGGACCGAGGCGAGTTCGATCCTCTTGCGTTCACCTCCGCTCAGGCACTTATCGACCATCCTGTGCACATAGAGATCCGGAGAAAGACCGACAAGCTCAAGGAACGGTTCGGGATCGGTCTTCGGGAGTTTCATGGTGAGGTAATCTCCGACCGTGATCCCCTCGAACCGGACCGGCTCCTGCCATGCCATGGTAATGCCGAGCCGGGCGCGCTCGTGGATCGGAAGATCATTCACGACCAGGCTGTTGAAACGGATCTCTCCTGATGTCGGCCGGTATCCCTCGCAACCCATGAGGAGGTAGGCGAGCGTGCTCTTGCCCGTGCCGTTCGTGCCGAGAAGCGCATGGACCTCTCCCCGTTCGATGGAGAGAGACAGCCCTGAGAGAATGGGGTTTGTCCCGTCCGGACCGACACCATAAACGACGTTATCGACCTCGAGTAGCGGCATAGCCGTTCCATTTACCTTGATGAACCTTGTTGACAGCAGATCGTTCCTGTTCTGAATGGGTTTCTGTCTTTATTGTAGCAAAAATATGGGGTTACTTATCGAGGAAGTGTGGGTCGGCAGAATAAACGTGAACAGCCATGCACAAAAAAAGCCGCTGTCCAAATAACCAGGACAGCGGCTTATAGTATCTTATAAGGTTCAGATCAACAGCTGCAGGATGAACCGCAGGAACTCGGCTGCATGCCCGTAAGCACAAAGCCCTGACCTTCCTGGAAATCGATGTTCGTGCTCATCAGCATTTCGTGCGCCCGCTCTTCCAGGAAAACCTTCAGGCCCTGCATCTCAAGGGTCTTATCGCCCATCTGGGCAGCTTTGGCTATGTCCATAGCCAATGAGGGGCTTCAGCCGCCCGGTACAACGAATATTCGTACACCGTCTCCAGCAGTTCCCTGCTTTTCAACGACTTCCTTGAATTTGTTTACAGCACCTTCTGTTAAATTTACCATTCTTCCTCCTTCATTGCCTGAGTATCAAACCCGGATATTAATTATCACATTTTTTATATTACCTCTATAATCGAATATTCGCAACTGTTTTCTAATAATTGCAATCTTTTTTTTATCGAACCATTACATCATGACGTATACCGTTAAAAAATAGAACGTAGTTTCCCGGTTTCTCCCATCTGAAAATAGATATATATACCCCATAAGCCTTACAACTCTTTTTAATCGAACGCACCATACTCTCCGTAAACCCGACGAAAGACCAACATTGAAGAATTTAATAACGCTTGTGCCCGAACACTTACCTCGCCCATCCAATAATTCTTGGTAACATTGTCCGCGATGATCAAACTCATATGCCGCTCCTTTTCTTATCCAGCGCACAGTGTTTTAGAACCCGCCGCCTCTCCCCAAGGCGACCACGGTCTCACCCGGTTTGAGTGATACTAGCGCCTGCGGATATCCGCACTCAAGAACCATAGTGACTCCCTCCGGTACGGATAAAACATCTTTATTCTACCAGTAAGTCACACCCAGATACACTCCCGCAATCACGAGCACCGCTCCGCTCAACCGTTTCGAGTACAGCGAGAAATTATTGACCCCTTTCGAACTCACAATGTTCTCCGTCAGCCCGATGGAGAGACCGGCGATGAATATGAGCGCGCAGTGGCCGATGGCGTAGGCAAAGAGAAGCGACCCGCCGTATAGTATGTCGCCCTGGGTCGAGACATAGGCGAGGATCACTGCGAGAACCGGAGTGGCGCAGGGGGATGAGACCGTCCCGGTCAGGAGTCCGAGGAGAAAGGCGCCCCAGAGACCACGGGACTTCACCTGCCGCGTTTTCTGAAACGGGAGCGGGACTGATAAAACTCCCATAAGATGGAGGCCCATAATCACAGCAATCATCGCGAGCCCGATATAAAGCCACCTGCCCATGAAGCCGAGGAACCCGCCCATCATTGACGCGGCGGCGCCCAGCAGGGTAAATGTCAGAGAGAGGCCGAGGATGAAGACCAGCGAGTAGAGTGCCGCCTTTTTCTTGTTCCCTTCTGAATAGCCGCCAACGTAACCGATGATCAGCGGGATAGCCGCAAGCACACAGGGGCTCGCCGCTGAGATAAGGCCGCCGATAAATACGGCAAAATAAGCCATACTATGATTGTTTTGTACTATCGATTGAATGTTGCTCAGCATGGCTTCCATTCTTCTTCACCCCTTCACCGATTCACCTCTTCGCCATTCTTTACAATCCCGCCTTCTTTAACACCGGCGCGATCTCTTCGAATGCGTAATAGCCGATATGCCGGTGAAATTCCTTCCCTTCCTTGTCCAGAAATACCTGCGTCGGAATCATGGTAACGCCAAAACGTCGCGGGTTCTCGCGGTCCTTTTTGACATCGATAAACAGGACCTCCAGCTTGTCTTTATAATCCATCCTGAGCTTTTCCATGACCGGCTTCATTTTATCGCAGGGAATGCATCCCACGGACCCTATTTCGAGCATCACAAACTTGCCCTGTTTTTTCGCGCCGTTCAAAGTATCCTCAACCACATCTGCGCTGCACAGCCCGGCTATTGCCATCACGATCACGAGCGTAACTACCGATACAATTCTGCTTTTCATGGTGTCCTCCATTTACTTACCTTTTTTTTGGCATTTCATCCTTGATAATCACCTGGACCTTATAATGGTCCGCATTTCCAACCAACGACGGTCCCCGTTGCCATCAGCGAACGACCATCGTCAACATTACAGCGTTTCCGTTGCTTTAATGTCGCAAGATCCATTTTGATAATATTTTCTCTGAAAATACCGTGAAACGTTTACCAGCCCGATCAACACCGGCACCTCGACGAGGGGGCCGATGACGGTTGCAAATGCCACGCTGGAGTTGATGCCGAAGACCGCGACCGCCACGGCAATGGCCAGCTCAAAATCATTCGATGCCGCCGTGAAGCTTAGTGTCGCGGATTTCGGATAATCGGCGCCGATCTTTTTGGCAATAAAAAACGTCATTAAAAACATGAAAACAAAATAGATAAAGAGCGGAACAGCAATGCGAAGCACATCAAAGGGCAGTTTGATGATGTACTCGCCCTTGAGCGAGAACATCACGACGATGGTGAACAGCAGCGAGATCAGCGTTATGGGACTGATCATCGGGATGAACGTCTCATGGTACCACGTCTTGTCCTTGATCCTGATGAGCGTGAACCGGGTGATGATGCCCGCGAGGAAAGGGATCCCGAGGTAAATGAACACGCTCTTGGCGATCTCGACGATCGAAACGTTCACCGCGACACCGGAGAGTCCGAAGTACGGAGGAAGAATGGTGACAAAGAACCAGGCGTAGATCGAATACGTCAAGACCTGAAAGAGCGCGTTGAATGCAACCAGCCCCGCAACGTATTCCGTGTCCCCGCAAGCCAGATCATTCCAGACGAGCACCATGGCGATGCAGCGCGCAAGGCCCACGAGGATCACGCCGACCATGTATTCGGGATACCCGTGAAGAAAGACGATCGCCAGCAGGAACATGACGATAGGACCGACGATCCAGTTCTGCACCAGGCTGACGGCAAGAATGCGCCAGTTCCTGAAGACCTTCGGAAGTTCCTCATAGCGTACCTTGGCGAGCGGCGGGAACATCATCAGGATGAGGCCGATGGCGATGGGGATATTGGTCGTGCCGACCTGGAACGTGTTGATGAATGTCTCAACACCGGGAATAAGATATCCCAATCCCACGCCGAATGCCATGCCCGCAAAAATCCAGAGTGTCAGAAACCGATCGATAAATGAAAGTCTTTTGCCGGCCGATTCCGCCATGATCAGTTCCCCTTTGTCTTGATCCCGGAGACGAATTGTTCTGTTTTCACCCAGATCTCATCCCTCGCCCGCCGAAACTCCTTCATGATCTTCTCCTCCCTGCCCATGGTCCCGACCGGATCATTGATCGGCCAGTGGAGCCGCTTGATCCCCGGGGGCGTCACGGGACAGGCTTCTTCCGCGTTTCCGCAGAGCGTGATGACCGCATCCATGGTCTTCAGGAGCTTCTCATCGATCGTCTTGGATTTCTGGCCTGATATGTCTATCCCGATCTCGTTCATCACGGCGACCGCGCGGGGATGCACGCCCGCGGCAATGAGCCCCGCGCTGAACGGTTCAATGATGCCCTTCCCGAACTCCCGCGCTAATCCTTCGGCCATCTGGCTCCGGCATGCATTGCCGGTGCAAAGGAACATTACTTTCATCATCGTTTATCTCCCGCAACAGTTGCGCTTGTCGCGCAAACTGACGACCTTTGCCTTTGTGTCCTTGATCTTCAGAAACACGCCAAGCCGTTTCCTGTCTTTTTGAACAGCGTCCAAGGGCGCCTTCTCGATCACGGCAAGGACCAAAAAACGTTTGAACAGGTCCGACGTATCAAGACGATAATGGATCCATCTGCCCTGTTTCCGGTCTATGATGAGCCCCGCTTCTTTTAACGCGTTCAGATGAAAAGACACCTTCGGTTGGACCATGTCCAGTGCGGCAACAATGTCGCAAACGCAAAGTTCGCCCTGCTCGAGAAGTTTGATTATTCTGAGCCGGGTCTCATCGGAAAGCGCTTTAAATATGGTTGACAGTTCATGCATGTTATTTTCGGCAACTTGGTGAACCGGTTGATCGGTGCGTTGTTACGGACATTTTTCGCCGATTCACCTATTCTTTCCTGATCAATTCCTTCACCTTCTCGAGCGTGGGCAGCGGCTTGCCCGAATGCTTGATCTTTCCGTTCACGATGAGGCCCGGAGTGGACAAAATGCCGTGCATCGCGATCTGACCGATGTCGGTGATCTTCGTGACCGTAGCGTCAAGCCCTAGTTCCGTCACCGCTGTTTTGGCCAGTTCCTCCATTTTAAAGCAATTAGCGCATCCAGGACCAAGAACCTTGATTTCCATTTTTCTCCTCCTAAAGAATCGCGTTGAACAGATACCCCACGCCGATGATCGTGACGGTCATGATCGAGACGAACACGGCAAGAAGTTTGATTTTCAGCACCTTCCGAAGAATGATCATTTCAGGCAGTGAAAGGGCCGTGACCGCCATCATAAAGGCGAGCACGGTTCCCATGCTCATGCCTTTTTCCATCAAGGCATGGACGATCGGGATCACCCCGGCTGCGTTGGAATAGAGGGGTACGCCAAGGGCTACCGCCAGGGGAACACCAAAAGGATTTTGCGGACCGGCATACCGGACCAGGAAATTCTCAGGCACATAACCGTGGATGAATCCGCCGATCCCGATGGCAATGACCACGTACAACCATACCCGCTTGAGAATGTCCACCGTACTCCAGCGGGCGGAAACAAGCCGCTCCTTGAACTTCGGTTTCGCGATCTCCTGGGAAATGCCGAGTGCATGGATCTTATACACATACTCCTCGACCCATTTTTCAAGGTTCAGTTTGCCGATGATCATGCCCGCAACGATCGCGACAAAAAGACCGGTCCCCAGGTAGATCAGTGCGATTTTCCAGCCGAAAAGCCCCCAGAGAAGCACGACCGCAACTTCGTTCACCATCGGCGATGAAATGAGGAACGAGAACGTTACCCCGAGAGGTACACCTGCTTCGATGAACCCGATAAAGAGCGGGACCGCGGAGCATGAGCAGAACGGCGTAACAATGCCCAGGAGCGCGGCGAGGATATTACCGATAAACTCCCGTTTATGGGACAGGATGCGCTTGGTCCGTTCAGGAGGGAAGTAGGACTGGATGACGGATACCACGAAGATAATGACAGAGAGCAGCAGGAATATCTTGATCGTGTCGTAGATAAAGAATTCCAGGGCGCCTGAAAGCCGGCCCGGTTCCATGCCAAAGAGAGAATAGACGACGTAGTGTGCGAATTCCTTGAGCATCCCAGCCTCCAACATATAAATAACTTTTTATATATTTAACAGGGATGGCCGATATTGTCAAGGCTATTCTTTGTTTGTTTAATAAAAGGATTGATCGTGGTTTAT
This sequence comes from Nitrospirota bacterium, assembly GCA_023229435.1. Taxonomy (NCBI): domain Bacteria; kingdom Pseudomonadati; phylum Nitrospirota; species Nitrospirota bacterium. The sequence continues at coordinate 14,315 of JALNZF010000006.1, read as the reverse complement.
CCGCCGATCTGAGACATGGGAGACATTGCAGGATGGAATAAGGCCCCTTCGTGCAAAGCGTGACGCGCGGGTTTGGACAAGATGGCGCGGCGATAGAAGCTTTCCAGCTCATCATCGGATGCGCCGCTTCTGAGCGGAGTTTTAATGTCCACTGACATTTCTGAGAAAAGGCACGGTCTTAACTTGCCGATTGCGGTGAGCCGCAACCTGTTGCAGGAACTGCAGAAACAGTCGCTAATGGGGCTGATGAAACCGATCATGCCCTGTGCGCCCTCTATACGGTAATTACGTGACGGACCTCCCCCCTTGAACGGAAGCTTGACGAGCTTGCCTATGGCAGCCACACACGCCATGATCTCGTTTTTGCTCAGATACGCATCAGGTTTCCATGCTCCGTTTTTTCCAATGGGCATAAACTCGATAAAGCGGATGTGTACGTCCTTATACAAGGTAAGAGCGGCAAACCTGGCCACTTCATCGTCATTGACACCCCGGACCGGGACCATATTGATCTTCACCGGCGAGAGCCCGGCCCGTTCCGCTTCCGCTATTGCTTCCCATACGCGATCAATCTCGCCTCCCCTCGTTATCTCATGGTATCGCTCCGCGATAAGGGTGTCGAGGCTGATATTCACCCGATCGAGACCAGCCTTTTTAAGCTTTTGCGCCATGCCTGCCAGGCGTTGTCCGTTTGTGGTCATACTGATGTCCTGAATGCCGGTGTTCTTGATCCCCGAGATGAGCTGTATGATATCATTACGCAGAAGAGGTTCCCCGCCAGTGAGGCGGACCTTTCTGACGCCGTATTTGCATGCGATGCGCACGATCCTGATGATCTCATCGCTGGTGAGAATTTCGGACTGGTCGAAGTGTTTGAGTCCCTCTACCGGCATGCAATAAATGCATTTCAGGTTGCACCGGTCGGTTATGGATATTCTGAGATAGTCGATCTGACGGTTGAACGAATCAGTGAGCACGGCAGCCCGCTCCGCGAACGGCATATCCTTTTGTTTTGAATCCAGTGAAGTCATCCCAGCTTACCAAAAGGACAGACCGGATACCTGCATACGTCGCACTTCATGCACAATCCGCCATGGCCCAGAGCCGCAACCTCTTTTCGTCCAACGCGTTCACCCGCAAGCACTCGGGGAAGGACCATATCGAAGATCGTGGTCTTTGCATACATGCCACAGGCGGGGATCCCGAGAATCGGAATCTCGCCGAGATAGGCGACAAGGAACATTGCACCCGGCAAAACGGCTGAACCATAAGTGATGTCGCCTGCGCCCAGCTCCCGGATCGCGAACCGTGTTACGTCATCGGGATCCACGGACATGCCGCCCGTGGTGATCAGGAGATCGGCTCCCGCATTCATCAACTCCCGGAGCCTGTCCACGATAAACTCTTTATCGTCCGGAGCATAGTAGACGCCGACAAGCTCCCCGCCGATTTCCTCGATCTTTTTCGTAATAACCGGCGCAAAGGCGTCTTTAATTCTGCCATGGTACACTTCGTTCCCGGTGATCACGACGCCGACCTTCGGCTTTCTGATTTCCCTTACCTGGATGATCTTTCCGGCGCTTTCACCGATAGCGACCGCTGCCTGAACAATATTTTTCTTGACGAGCAACGGAATCGCCCTCGTCCCCGCGACTGTCTGTCCTTTTTTAACTACGGTATTGTCGTGAAGCGTTGCGCACATGACTTCGCCGAGCAGGTTGAATTCCAGAAGTGCGTCGCGGTCGATTTTCAGCAGTCCATCCCTGCGCGCGATAATGTTGATCTTCCCCTCACGCGGCTCACCCTTTATCGCGACCCCCTGGCCTATAAGCGCGTTCGCGATTGCGTATGCCGCGTCGTCCTCATGCATCTCGTCTTCACCGACCTGTAGCACGAAGAGATGCTCTTTGCCGAGCCGCTGAAGATGACAGACGTCTTCGGCCCTGATGATGTGCCCCTTTTTGAATGCACATCCTTTAAATTCACCGGGACGTATCTCCGTAACATCATGGGCAAGGACCGTGCCTATGGACTGCTGAACGGGTATCGATTTTGTTCCTGGTCCTTGCTGATCATGAAGGGTGTCACACATGGGCGCCTCCCTTAAATATTTTCCTGAACCGTTTATCGACGAGCTCTTGTATGCCTTTTTCCAGGGCTTCATATTTTTTCAGAAACTTTCGAGCATCAGCCGTTAACGTAGCACCTCCACCGTTCTTTCCGCCGGTTTGCCGGTCGACAAGCCTCACGCCGAGCCGTTCTTCCATGGCCTTGATATGGCCCCACGCCTTGCGAAAGGAGATGTCAACTTCCCGCGCCGCCCGGTTGATCGAGCCGTGAGAGTCTATGGCTTCAAGGAGAAAACGCCTGCCCCGGCCGAAGACTGGTTCACCCCCGACCTCGATCCATATTTTTGACCTGATATCCAGACCGTTATGGCTTTTTTGCATAACGCACCGCCAACAAAGATTTTATTTCTTCATAGTAGCCGCCCCTGGCGCAGGCAACACACAGAACCTTGTCGTCCTGATAGACCTCTCGCATATCCTGAACATGCTCACCACAGGATTCGCACTGCACTCTGCGCATCGGCCTTCCCGGCATATCCTCTTGCCGCAGTTTCACGGCAACTTCCCTCACGTCGAAAAGCTCTTCATCGGACATGATCTTGTACGCCTCAAGTTGTCCGGCATATTTATTCTCAATCTCCGGGAACCGCTCCTTTGCCTTCTCCCGCGAGTCCTCGCGGGCAATAATCCGCATCGCCCTGCCCGTTTTCAGGTTCAGGAACGTCGCCGCCATCTTGCCGTAATCCATGAACTTCATGGAACGCTTACCGAGACTGCAGCCTGTCACGGATTGGACTGCGTCCGTTGCACACCGGTCCATCTCAACGTAAACTATGATGCTCTTCCGGTCCTTTTCCTTCGGGTCCTGAATGCCGATCTCCCGCAGCCCGAGCATCGACATGCGTACACCGAGCACCTGACCAGCGCAAAGATGACCGTGAATTTTAGCCGATTCGTCGAGGAGAGCATTAAAATCAAATTGCCCGTATGTCATCATCGCATATCCAGTCAATAAAAAACTTCCCCTGCTCCCCCCTTTGCAAGGGCGGAAGTTGAGGGGAAGTTGCAAAACCTTACACTTTCAGGAGTTTCACCTTCGTATCATAGAATGACACGCTGCCGCCCACGGGATCGAGCATACAGGTATTCTTGAGGTGAGGATCGATCCACATGGCCGCATTCGCGTGGACACCCGTAGCCCTCCTCGGGTCTCCCTTAACGACGCTCCCGTCTATCGTCACATCTGACGCGCCTGTGGCCCAATGGCCGTGCCCGAGCGTGAACGTGATAACGCCGGGCATGATCGTCTCGGTCACTTTTACCTTGCCGACCATGGGTTTCTTTGTCCCGTTCTTGAGATCGTACACGCCTTCTTTGTTGGTTGCGGATACGACCTTCACCCGGTCACCGTCTTTCAGCAGAAGTTTTTTGGCATCGATCGAGTTGATGATGATCTCGTTCTCCGGCTTGATCGCAAGCAGCCAGTAATCAACCACCGTGCGCGATTTCGTATGGAGGATGTCCCGTTGCGTGATCAGGTGGAGCGGATACCCTTCCTCCAGCCCGGCTTCTTTCGGCGAGACCCCGGTGGTTGTGGAGACCGGCACATAGCCGGCATAGCCTGGGTTGGATTTTCCGGTAAAAGCGTTCTTCGTGCCCGCGGTCTTCTCCTGATACAAGTTGATGGCCTTCTTGTACTGATTGGCGACATGGTCGCCCTTGTACATGTCCTTGTACTCCTGGAACCTGCCGCCGCGGTTCAGAACATATATGACCTTGCGCCAGTTTACACCGGCGATCTTTTCCCACCGCTCCGGATCAAAGACCGTCCTCGGCAGGTGTTTTCGCGATTCAAGGAACAGTTTCGCCTCAGCGTCATCGGCATCCAGGACCGGGCTGCCGTCGGTTGCCACATTCGCCACCATGCGGATGTAGTAGTCGTCCGGCCTCATGAAATCCTGTCCCGGTCCGAAACCGTCCTTGCCATATCCCGGCATCCCGAGCTTTTCAGCCAGGGCGAGCTGGACCGCTTCATACGAACAGGGCATCTCCTCCCCAAATACCTTGACGGTTTCCGGTATGGGCGCTATTACCGGCTGCCGGACCGGCTGGACCTTTGCCGGCATGTTCGGGTGCGAGCCTTGCATCTCCCAGCGTTCAAGATAGGACAGGTCCGGGAAGATGTAGTCCGCGTACATGGATGTCGAACCGATCAGGATGTCCGACGCGAAATAGAGCGGAATCTTATTCACATCGGCGAGTATCTCGATATTCGTATGACCGGCGGGAAGCGAGTAGGTCGGAGCGCCCATGTAACTGAAAACCGCCTTGATGGGATAAGGATACGCATCTCCCATGGATGGCACGATCTCTTCGTAAATGTCGCTCGAGAGGGGCCACCAATTTCGCTTGGCCGGATACCCGGCGAAAACCGTGCTGTCCTCGTACTTGATGTCGTGCCGAATGATGCTGATGCCGAACTTCCCGTTTTTGCCCGGTTTGGCTTTGTCCAGGTTAAACGGCTGACCGTCCTTGGTCCCCGTTGTATTATAGGTCGAGGCCACGATCATGCCGCCCTTCCAGTCAAAGTTGCCGAGCAGCAGATTGAGCGTCATGGCCGAGGTCACGTTGTAGAACCCGTTCGTATGCTGGGCTATGCCACGGTGCACATCAACCACGGACTTCTTGCCATGGCTCGTGAGCTCCTTTGCCGTGTCCTCGATGTCCTTGACACTGATGCCGCAGATCTTTGACCACTCGTCCATGGATTTCGAATTCGCAGCATCGGCAATCACCTGGAGCCCGCTTTTCACTTTAATGCCGCTTACCATGGTATCCACCAGAAGATCGCCGGTCACCGCGGTCTTCTCATCGTTTGGGTCCACTGCCACAGGCTTGCCGTCCTTCATGACCACGAGGTACTCGAAGTCATGCTCCTTGCCGTCCTTGTCGGTCCGTTTCTCGGGCTGGCCGAGATTGATCTCATGGGCCCTCAGGAACTTGCCCGGCTTGCCGTCCTTGTCGAGTTTTACCAAAAGCGCCGCGTTCGTCCAGGTCGGTTCTTTTGCTTCTTTTGCCGCAGCCTTGTTCGCAGAGGCAAGATATTTTGGGTCGAATTTTCTGTTCTTGATGATCCACTGGATAAGCCCGGCAAAGAACGCCGCATCAGTGCCCGGCTTGATCGGGAGGTACTTGTTGGCCTTGGAGGCGGCCTTGTTAAACCTGGGATCAACCACGGTCATCCGCGTCTTGCCTTCGACGAGACGCGGGATCAGCCGCGCGTTCCGGTTCGATGGTCCATAGTTCGCGTCAAAGAGGTTGGACCCTACACACAGGATATACTCGGTGTTCTCGAAATCTCCCTGCCAGTAGAATTTCTGACCTCCCGCAAATTTATTGTACTCGTACTGTTCGCTCATGGCCTTGCAGGTGAAGTAGAGCGAGCCCTGGCACACGGTGGTATGGCCGTGGGTGTTCACCGTGCCGAAGTAGTCGCCGAAAAACCTGCCCGAAAAGTCGCTCCTGCCGCCTTTCTTGCGGCCCCACATATACACCATCTGATTGTTCTTTGGCCCGAAGTCCGGGTGCTCGGGATCAATGAGGTACTGGAGGTTCGCCGCGTGCTTTACCTTGAACTCCTCCACCGCCTTCTTCTTGTCCTTGGCCTTCTGCAGGGCCTTCACATCGTCGCCCAAAGCCATCGCTATCGCGGGATCTTTCAGAACGTAAATATCCTTGAGACCGGTCACCACTCGCGCTTCCTCACCAGGTATGTTCGCAAAAAGTTTTCCCCCGTTCACGATCTCATCCACAGCCTGGTCAAAGGGAACGCTCGTCCACTTGCCTGCCCCTCGCTTGCCCGCCCGCTTCAGCACTTTCGTGATGCGGTAGGGATCATACATCGTCTGGATCCCCGACTGCCCCTTGGGACAGATGGCCATATCGATGAACTGGGCGGTCGCCGGCTCCGTGGCGTAGGGCAGGTGGGGGACCGACGTGAAAGGATTATAAGGGCTGCCGTCGATCTTGAGCGCAACAGCTGTTCCGTTCTTCCGGAAGAGTTTTACTTTGATGCCGCAGCCTGTGTTGCACTGCAGGCAGACCGTATACAGGATGTTCTCCGCCTTGGCCAGCTCGTACTCTTCTTCCGGCGTAAGCGTTCCCGCCTCGGCCCTGCGCATGAGGTCCGAGGCCCACTCCATCTGTGAGAGGAGGAGCGCGCCGCCGAGCACCGCCGAACACTTCACGAAATCCCGCCGCGTAATTCCTTTTTTCATTTCCTTTTCTTCAACTTTCATTCTCCTCACCCCCTATGGCAGTATGTAATAGACTCTCGGCTTGGTCTTGGATGAATCGGCGAACACGGGAATGCTGCCCGGATAGCCGATCGCGTCGGCGATCGAGCCGGGGCTCTTGCTCTTGAGAGCCGCATTGGTCAGCTTCACTTCACCGGGAGTTTTCACCGCAGTCAGTACGCTGACCTTGTTGCTCTTGATCATCTTGTAAATCAGGCTGTCCTTGTCCGTGGCATCGCCAAAGAAGTTGGCCCGGCAAATACACGTGCTGACGCACATGGGCACCATTCCGTTCTTCAAGCGGTGGTAGCAAAAATGGCACTTCCGGACAGTCCTGATGGGGATATGGAGCTTCTGGCGCGGCCATTTTCTGCCGTACTCCCAGGTGGGGGCTTTTTCATATTCCTGAACAACCGGGGTTCCTTCCGTATAAAAATATCCCTCGTCAAGTGTCCGCGATTTGTAGGGGCAGGCAATAACGCACCGGCCGCAGCCGATGCACTTCTCGTAGTTGATCATCACGATGCCGTTCTTCCCCTTCCAGGTGGCTTTGTTCTCACCCTTGTTTGGGCAGGCCTCGACGCAGGGAGGCTCATCGCACTGGAGGCACGGCCGTGGCGTAAACCTGCGCTTTACGTTCGGGAATTTACCGGTTTCCTCCTCGTACACAGGCCGGTACATAACTCCCGGTGGGCTCTTCTGCTCGGCCACGCAACCCGCGGTGCATGCCTTGCAGGAAGTACAGCGCCGAAGGTCGATCAGCATGGCCCACTTCGCATTGGGGTTCGCCATTGCCCGTCTGATATCATCCTGAATGACGGTTATTTCATCTCTGCCTTCGAACATTTATTTTACCTCCTTGATGTGGCATACATAGCAGTTCGACTTCAGATCAAAGGCCTGCTTGCCGTTGTGGCAGGTTCCACAGGACTGGGCCTGTCGCTTGTGCGACATTTGCAGGCTCTTGTGCTTTTCCTTGGACTCAAAAATGGATGGATGGCATTCTGTGCAGTTGAATCCCATCGTTTCAACATGGGTGTCGTGGTGGAATGTTACCTTGCCAATGTGCTTGACCTCATACGTAATATCGCCACCGCCGATCCGCGCAGAGGCCACGGGAACGGTGATCAGGAGCAGGAGAAGCAGCAGGATGGTCATTTTCATATGAATTCCCCCTTCTATGCGTTTTGAATCGCGTATTCGCCGAATTATTTCTTATGACAAATATAGCAGTTGCCGCCCACATCGAACGCGTTCTTGCCATTGTGGCAGACCCCGCAGGCCTTTTTTGCCCTCATCTCCACCATCGAGCGCCTTTTGCCTTCTTTCTGTTTTTCCATCGGGAAAACCGCCGGATGGCAATCCTCGCATTTGAGCCCAAAGTCGGTCACGTGACTGTCGTGGCTGAACGTCACGTCACCAACATGTTTCACCTTGTACACGATACTGCCTCCGCCGACCGCTACCGCCGCCCAGCCAGCTGATGCGGCAACCAGCACCACGATCAAACCAAACCCAACGATCCTTTTCATTCTTTCACCTCCTGAATGAGCAAATTTACCCATATTAATGTCGCAATGAGAATCATGCCTGCAAATTCTCTTTCCATCCCGTGATCACCTTCTTGAATTCCCCGATTGCCTCGCCGATGCCCTTGCTTCCATGCTTGCTCAATATCGGCAAAGGCACAACATGGCAAACAAAAATTCATCTGGACCGCATCAGGATAGTGTCAAGTATATCATAATTGTTTTTTTGTGATATTTTTATTTATGCAAGTTTGCAGATATTAGTATACAGATTCGACTCAGTCAATCTCTAACTATTACAATACATAATATGCTTATTGCGCCTTTATGCTCTCGGTCAAAGGTATCAGTATTCCTGCTTTGGACACCTTTGCTTCTTTGCGCACTCAAGCGGGCCTTGCAATAATATCGATACTGATTGATGGTACGGGACGCTTCGTGGTGAATAATTCTCAAGGCGAGAGTGCCTGTCAGGTGAAACTGTTTATTATGGTAAAAAAAGAAATCGCTTTACCTTTTGCAACCAACACTGAATAATCCTTCATTGCCAGATCATGTATGAACAGAAAATTTCAAGCCGATTTTCAGCGCTTCGGCCGGTCCATCAGGTTGTTGATCCCGTCGGTCATGAATACCTTCCCCTGCTCGTCCACAATGATCGCCTCGGCCCCGAACTTCCGCACGATCTTCATGCCCTCCCCAGGGCCGAGAATGAACGGGATCTTGGTGAGTGGGTCGATGAACGCCCCCTTATCCCCGACAAGGGTCACGGAAATAACGCCCCTTGACGGCTTCCCGGTCCGGGGGTCGATGATATGATGATAGCGCTTTTTTTCTGTGATGACGAACCGTTCATAATCACCGGACGTGGAAACATATTTGTCGCTGAGCTCCAGAACGGTCAGGGTCTTGTCTTGCTCCCGCGGATGCTGCACGCCGATCCTCCAGGGTGAACCGTCCTCCCGGTGGCCCAATACCCAGATATCGCCGGCCACCGCAATAACGGCGTTCTCGATGCCCCGTTCCCTGAAGAGATCAGCGACCCGGTCCGCCATATATCCCTTCATGCCCCCGAAGTCCATGATCATGCCGGTTTTTTTAAGAAAGATCGTTGAAGCCTTTCTGTCAACGACGATATTCCGGTAGTTCACGAGGGGACGGATCCTGGAGATCTCGTCATCCGCAGGGATCTTGCCCTCCTTGAGCCGCATCTGCCACAGGACGACCAGGGGGCCGATGGTGACATCAAATACGCCGTCTGAGATTTTTGATATCTCCGCTGCATGTTCAACGACCTCGATCATCTCCGGTGATACGTGTACGGGACCCTTCCCGGCAGCAAGGTTCACCTTCGTGATCTCGCTCGCGTCCTTGTAGAGCGACATCATGGCATCAAGCCGTCGCAGCTCCGCCATTCCCGCGTCAATGGCGGCCTCGGCCTCTTCACGTGATCGTGCTATGACGGTGATCGTGACGTCCGTGCCCATGATCGTCTCGGTCTTCTGGAGGGTCCTGGCCCGGGTACACCCGGTGAAAAGCGTAACCGCCAACAGCACAAGAAAAATCGAACGCTTCATATAATTTCCGTTCTCCTTGACCGAGGGATCGTGAAACATGAGGGACTCCGGCTCTTCGAAGGGAGTGATGGTGACTGGCTATGCCTTGCCCAGCTTTTTCTTGACAATCAGGTTCCTCGCCGTGGAGCGTACCGCCTCGGGAATATTGCGGCTCATTTCGAGAATGCCGAGTTCCCGCATCGACATCCGCGGGATAAACCCGAGCGAGATGCCGACCGGGGTCTTGGGGTTGTTCACGAGAGCTGAGATAACCGCAGGTTTTCTCGTCCATTCGGCGTTGGTCCCGATCTTGCGGATAACATCCTCGCTCAGGTTCGTTGACTTGGCAAAGAACTCGACCTCGCCGATGGTGAGTTTCGGATTTGACAGCACCCCCATCGCGATTATCTTGCTCGACTCCCGGATCAGCAAACCGCGCGCTTCCTTGGCGCCGGACATGGCCAGTTTTATCTTCTGCGACATGTTCATTCGCTGAATCACCTGCATGACATTCAGCTTTTTCTTTTCCTTTACCGGTTCCGTCTTTTCTTCCGTTGCGGCGTCCCCGAACACCACCTCCATGACGCGGGTGCCCGCAATGAAACTTCTGATCTCATCCGAGGAGGTCAGGGCAATGAAGGCGAGCGTGGTCTCGTCAAGGTTCGGGCAGAGGACAAGATCGTGCATCACCTCCTGATCATCGCAATACGCCTGGGCAATGCGGTCAAGGATATGGGCGGGTGTGCGAACATCGAGGAGTATGGCTCGAATGGAAATCGGTGAACAGTATTCAATATCCAGGGGAAGCTGCCGTTTGAACCTTTTTGCGATTATGATTTTCCATCGGGTGTTTTCGTCCATCAATTGCCTCTGTCAACGTAAGATTCAAATTCCCGTCCAGGCGGAAAGAAAATTTCCGCGCTTCCGACCTCGTTTAACTCCTTCAGTGCCGTCCACTCCTGTTCCGGCTCCCGTGAAAACAGTACAAGCGTATCCCGCAGTCCGTTAAACGACCTTATACCCGGCATCGACTATGGCAAAGGAAAGCTTTTCCGGCTTGATCGTGGCATCGTCATAGGTCACCACAGCCTCGCCTTTCTGCAGATCTACCCGCGCGTCCTGCACTCCGGGAAGCGCCTTGAGCGCCTTTGCCACCCGCATCACGCAGTGATTGCAGGTCATGCCCTGTATCTTGAGTGTTGAAATTGCCATGCGTTCCTCCTTCGGTAATAAAATTACTCTTGGTGCGTAAGATATTCTACACGAATCCGGCGGTCCGGAAAAGTTATTTTTGCGCGTCTGGCATTCTTGATGATGTCGTAAAATAAATTTTTACCCGGAGACGCAAAGACCACGCAGAAAATCCCATTCATAACGAAGGGCTTTTTCTCTTTGTGACTTCGTGGCTTCGTGCGAGACAAGACGTTATACGATTTTATCATCTTTTATTTCAGTCCGAATTTTTCCATCCGGTAGATGAGCGTCGGCCGGGTGATCCTGAGATATTCAGCGGCACGGGTCTGATTCCCTTTGTGTTTATCAAGCGCTTTGATGATAAGGCTTTTTTCCAGGTCCTCAAGCGATATGCCCCCTTCCGGTAAATTGAGAACAATTTCCTCCACACCCGGTTTTTCCTTCTTCAGTTTCTCCGGCAGCTCATCCCGCGTTATGAACGCTCCCCTCTTGAGCACCGATGCCCGTTCGATCACGTTCTGAAGCTCGCGCACATTGCCGGGCCAGCCGTACGCCGTGAGCACCGCAAGCGCCCCGGTATCAATGCGGACTTCGGCATCCTTATTGAACTTTTTCAGGAAATAGCTGGCCAGCAAGGGGATGTCTTCCTTCCGCTCGCGCAGCGGCGGGATGAAGAGGGTGATAACGTTCAAGCGATAGTACAGGTCCTCTCGAAAGACGCCCTCCTTCACCGCCCGCTCGATGTCCTTGTTCGTCGCCGCGATCACGCGCACATCCACGGAGACGGACTTCCCGCCGCCTACGCGGTCGATCTCCCGCTCCTGCAGCGCCCGCAGGATCTTGGCCTGCAGATCGATGCGCAGATCGCCGATCTCATCGAGGAACAACGTGCCTCCGTCGGCGAGCTCGAATTTCCCTTCTTTGTCCTTTACTGCTCCGGTGAATGATCCCTTTACGTGGCCGAAAAGCTCGCTCTCGATCAGGGCCTCGGGGATCGCCGCGCAGTTCACGGCAACAAAGGGCCCCTCAGCCCGCCGGCTGTTGAAATGCACGCCTTTGGCCAGCAGTTCCTTGCCCGTGCCGCTCTCTCCCGTGATCAGCACGTTCGCATCACTCACGGCCACGCGCCCTGCAAGGTCCAGGATATCCTTCATCTTCTCGCTGCTGCCGATGATGCTCTCGAAGCGATACCGGTCCGTGACCTCGGCCCGAAGTTCCACGTTCTCCTTCTCGAGCCGCCGCATCCTGATGGCCTTCTGAAGCGTAAGCCGGAGTTCGTCGCGGCTCACCGGCTTGGTAATGTAATCGAAGGCGCCCTGCTTCATGGCCTCGACAGCGCTCTCGATCGTGCCGTATGCCGTGATGACGATCACGGGGAGGTGGGCGTCGCGCTGGCGGACCTTCGCCAAAACCTCCATTCCGCTCATCCCCGGCATGGTGATGTCGGTGATCACCGCATCGAAGGTCTCTTTCTCGAACAACCGCAGCCCGTCCTCGCCGCTTGCCGCGGTCCGGACCGTGTGACCCGCCTCGGTCAGGCTGAACTCCATGACCCTGCGCAGACTGTCGTCATCGTCTATAAGGAGGATTGATGATTTTTTCATAATCAAGACCTCTTTGCCACTAAGACACCAAGGCGCCAAGAATAGCTGAGAATTAGTAACTACTCAGGTCAAAATATTGTCCGCAGATTACGCAGATTTCACAGATTAAATCGAACCTTATTTATTTTTTTTAAAATCTGCGTCCATCTGCGAAATCTGCGGATAAAAAGGTTTTTATCTGTTGTAACACCCTTCTGGGTTCAGAGGTGCTGAGTAGTTACGAGAATTATTGCTTTTCTAATTCTCTCTTCGTGTCTTCGTGCCTTCGTGGCGGAAAGTTTTAAGCGACCGGTATTTTCACCGTGAACGTCGTGCCCTTCCCCGGTTCGCTCGCCACGTGGATCGTCCCGCGGTGGTTCTCGATGATCCGGTAGGTGATCGCAAGGCCAAGGCCGGTGCCGTTCTTCTTGGTCGTAAAAAAGGGGCTGAAGAGCTTTTTCCTGTTCTCTTCACTGATCCCCGCCCCCGTGTCCGCGATCGTTATCTCTACCGCATCTCCCTGAAGCCTGCTCCCGACAATCAGAACACCGCCGCCTTCCATGGACTGGATCGCGTTCAAGACCAGGTTCAGGAACGCCTGCCGGAGCATGCTGACGTCGAGGCCGCGCTTTCCGATCGCTTGATCGAGCGATTTTTCAACGTTCACACCGGCCTTCTTCGCTTCCTGAGCCGTGAGCGTGAGCACGGACTCGATGGCCTCGTTCAGATCAGCCTGCTGAAAATCGGGCTGCTTGGGCCGCGCGAACCCGAGGAACTCCTGCACGATAAGGTTCAACCGGTCTGTTTCCTTCAGCAATATCTGTATGAACTCGTACCGCGCGTCTTCCGGCCGGTAATCGTCCTTCAGGATCTCAACCGCGCCCTTGATGGCGCCCAGCGGGTTCCGGATTTCATGAGCCATCCCGGCGGACAGTTCGCCGAGAGCGGACAACCGGTCGGCGCGCCTCAATTGTTCCTCGGTCTGGAAAAGGATGTCCGTCTGCTCCCGAAGCTTGCGGTGGGACTCATCCAGCCGCAGGAGAGACCCTTCATACCGCATGCGCTGGTTTCGCTCCATCTGGCTCAACACGCCCGTGACGCCGCCGATCAAAAGAAAGAGGAACAGCTCAACATAGTTGTAGATATCGAGAAAGGGGTCATGCCAGTGCAGGAACAGGTGCGGTGAGAACAGGACCGCCGAGGCGAGGGAAACACTTGCCCCGCCCTTCATGCCGTACCAATAGGCTCCAAGGATGATCGGTACGATATACATATGGCCGAGAAGGCTGTGCAGCAAGCCCGCCCGGGCGCCGCCCACAAGGTAGTGAATGAGGGTGATAAAGGCAAGCAATCCGCCGAGCACATATGCCCTGAGACCTTTGATGCGCCTGAGTGGTGATTGGATCATATCATAAATGAAATTCAGCTTTCTGCATTAATTGAGAAGGTTCTCCTGACTCCTGACTCCTGTTACTATCACCTTGCATCGACATTGAACGTCGCCGTTACCACCGGCTTGCCCCCGCGCGCCACGGACACCTCGGCCTTCCACCCGCCCTCCATGGGGATATTTGCCGAGAACGAGAAACCGTCACCCTTCTGAGCGGCCTGCGTTCTATATTCCATGGGAGCCATGCCGGCCATGGGCGGCATGAAGTAGCGCACACCCACCGTGGCATCCGTTATTGTTTTCCCCGCAACATCAGAAACCTTCACGGCCAGGGAATTATCCCCTTTTACGAGCGGATACCGATCAACGGAAAGAGTGACCTTCAGATCACCGGCGCTCTTTTGAGACTCATATCCCCTGGCACACGAGAACACCATCGTTAAAACAAGGACGGCAAACGAAAATGCTATGGCGGCTTTTTTCATGTAAGTTGCCTCCCCGGTGATACGATAAATTAATCTAACTGAATAACCCTTGTTTGTCAAGAAATGACTCGGCTGTTGTGCACGACACATGACCCTGATATGGTTGACAGTTGTCAAGGAAAAAACAGTTTCCCCGCCCCTCCGTACAAAAGGGATGATATCAGTTATTGCTCCAGGGCATAACCAGAGACGGGACCTATCGGCGACGATTGAT